>JAUUVJ010000355.1 GCA_030589605.1 Candidatus Hodarchaeota archaeon
AAACAAGAATGAGACCAAATGATCCACCGCCTCCAAGCGCCTTAATTGAGTTATAAAAAATACCATCAGATTTGGCTTTCGAAGATGAGAAAGATGAGGGTTCTAAGCTATATACTCGATTAGCTACAACTCCTCCTAAGAGGAGAGAGACAATGAAAAAGCTAATTAATCCAAGAAGTTGTACTAATGCATCAAATTCAATTGCTAGAAAATCACCAGGATTCTGTGCAAAAGCAACAATCACCTCAGATCCCCATGAACTAGGGAAAAATTGAAGTATGTCATGCATAATTCGAGCTGTCTCTGGATCCGAAAAATTGAGAAAACCACCCATGAATGCATAGATTGGTATTATAACTGGTATTATGATTAATATCGCAAGCCCTTTACCAATATCACGACCACGAGCTGTTTTCATTAAGAAGGATCTTAAAATAACCGCAATCATTGTACCTATCCATAAAGCTGAAAGAAACGTAATCACAAAGATAAGAATAATTACTGTTACTTGTAAAAGATCTAAACCTAAAGGAAATAAAGCAGCAGTAAATAAACCACCTATAATTGCGGCAAACGATGCATAGAAAGGTAGTTTTCCTAAAAATTCTCCAATCAAAACATTGCTTGGTTTTACTGGTGCTGAAAGAATAATTTCTAATTGAGCTGTCTTAATATCCTGCAAAGTAGACATAATTGGTAAAGATGCAAAAAAAAGGAAGAAAAAGGATAGGAAAAACTGTACAAGAACAAGAGCTACTTGCGAGAGTATCAAAGCTTGGAACTCATCTATATAGAAATCAGCAATCATTGGGGCTAGTACAAAAATAAATAGTGCTAACCCACCTGTTAATATATAAGGCAAATAAGGTCGAATTTCTCGAATTCGACTCGTACTAACTCGCCATTCTGCTATAGCAATGGGAACCCAATCTAGGTTCACACTACTAATCATGTTGTATCCCTCCAAGCGAGTAATTCTTTTTTATCAATTCCTCCAGTTAAAGCGATGAATGCTTCCTCTAATGTCTTCATTCCTGCTATATCAATTATTTCCTTTATTGTCCCTACTGCGATAAGCTCTCCATTATTGATTATGCCTATACGATCACAGAGTTCCTCAACAATCGGAAGAATGTGGCTGCAAATAACAATGGTCTTCCCATTTTCATTTGATAAACCTTTAATTAAATCTCTAACCATGAGTGAGGCTTTTGGATCTAATCCAGCTGTGGGTTCATCAAAAAATATTATTGAGGGGTCGTGAATCAAAGTAGAAGCAATCAGTAGTTTCTGTCTCATCCCAGTACTGAAACCTTCTAATAAGTAATCTTTTCGATCAACAAGTCCAAACAATTTTAATAATTCATTTATTCGATCTTTTAAGATTTTTCCTTTAATTTTGTAAAGAGCACCTATAAACTCTAAAAATTCATATGCACTAAGTTTATCATACACTCCAGGAGACTCTGCTAACAATCCAGTAATCGCTTTTACTTTATTAGCATCCTCTGAAATATTATAACCATTTACATCAGCGGTACCTCGAGTTGGCTTCAAAATACAATTTAATAATCGAATCGTTGTTGTTTTACCCGCTCCATTAGGACCCAAAAGTCCAAAAGTCTCATTTTCGTAAATATCAAGATTTAGATTGTCAACAGCCTTGATTTTACCTTTTCCATAATGTTTGGACAGTCCATCTGTTTTTATAAGGATCTGTCCTCTGTGCGTCTTTTTTTCGTTTTTTTCTTTATACATTAAATTCTCACCGTATTTCAAAAATTATTGTGTTCTCCTTCCACAAGTAGAACAGAATTGATCATCGAAGTTTAATAGACTTCCACATTCACTACAATATCTATCTACTCTTCTGGATGGTCTAGATCCCCAATGAATGTTTTCATCAAAAGCTCTATCACCCCTTCTAGGAAGATTTGAATTATCTTGTTGATAAATGATGGAAGAATTACTTTCATCTACTTCCTCATATTCTGTTTCTACAATCATGACTATAGGAATAACTAAACCTAAAATTACTAAAAACACTATTCCAATTATTATCATTGGAAAAGAGTCTCCAGTATAATTTGAAAGGAGAATTACTCCTAAAGGAATTAAAGAACCAATAACAATAACAAACAGACTTATTACTAAAGCTAATTTGTTTTCTTTTCGCTTTCTCCGTCTTTTTCCAGCCTTTTGATTTGCTGCTGCTGTAGCCGCTACAATTGCTGCAATCCATGCCATTATATGTCATCTCTCCTATGAATAAGAACTTGTTTTCTCTTACGTTCCAGAAGAATAATTCGTCCAATGAAAATGATCCCGATGATGAAAAACACTGGAGTCATGGAAGTAAGAGCTATAAATATAACTCCTAATGTCTTCGATGATTGAATATCTTCATCAAGCTTCTTTATTATGTCTATTTTGATGTTTTTATTATTTAATTCTTGTTTGAACAGTTTTTTGCACCTTTATCTGTGATAATACTATTTTACATGCGTTTTTAAAGAGAATTTTTAGATTACTAAACAATCTTAATTACCAATTTCTCTACATTACTATATTTTGGTAACCTATATATACTCTTCTATGAAGGAAAAAGTACTAGCTTATTCAGCCATATTACAGTAGAATTCTTGGATTGAAGAAAATAGCTAAATGATTGCAGAATTGATCTATTAAAATCTAATACTCTTTGGAACAATTCATTATTTTTTTTTGAAAAAATCATTCAAGGGAAATTATTATCCTGATAATTCAAAAAAAGCAGTAGAAACATTTAAATAGAATGAGGAAAAAGATAGTAGTGAAGGAATATTAGTAACATCAATGTCAAATTGAGGCAAATGAAGTGTCTCCTAAGCTTTCAGATTCAGAAAAGATAGTAATGTGTGAAATTTTTAGGAATCCTGATGCTAGCTTAGTTGATATTGCCAAAGTTCTAGAAAATTCAGAAAATAGACGAAAAACAGGAAAAGCAGTTGATGTACGAACTGTTTCAAAATTTAAATCTGTTGGACTAAAAAAAATTCGAAAAGGTCTTGAGGAACTATCAGATACATTACGATTAGATAGAACTATCCAAGGTGAAACGAAAGAAGAAGAAGAAAGGGAGAAAGAAAAAGCAGAACTACTTTTTAAAAATGGAATACTCATTGGATATGATTACCGGAATTCGGTAGAAGTCTATTTATTTTATATCGGGAAAGATCATACAATTCTACCTTGGCAGGATCACCAATGTAATAGAAAATGTGAAAACGAGTGTAAGGTTATCTTAGAAGATATTAAAAAGGAACATGGACTTGGAATGCCTAATACAAATGATGATATTAGAAATCAATTTAAAATTGCTATAGATGAAATAATTAAAAGAAGCAAGGAAGATAGAAAAGATGGATGAAGTAAAGATATACAAAGGATCAGATATCCCCCCACCTCCAAGTAAACCAAGAATAATCCGGCCAAGTAAGAGTTTTTTGTGGAAAAATTATTTTATATTTGTACTGATTTTTATTTTATTTACAATATCCCTTCTTCTTATTTTATTAATATTTGATTTTTTTATAGGTTCTTCTGCTGATGACGCTCAACGAAGAGAAGTCCTCTTCCAAGCGTTCTATTGGCTTGGAGTTTTATATTTCGCTACTTGGTCTATTATTACAGTTGTTTATGTGATTGGCCTCTATTTTTATATTAAATCAATGGTTTTTTCGGTATTCGGAGATGAAATTGTTGTTAAAAAAGGATTAATCAACAAATCGGAAAAACATGTACCATACAGGACAGTAACACATATTGATATGCGTGCTGGCCCATTCGACCGATTATTCAACATTGGAACAATTGAAATTCAAACAGCTGGTGGGAAACACACTCTTGATGAACAAGCTGAGGAAAAACTGGAAGGAATCAAGATCTATCGTGAAGTAAGAGATTATATTCTTACTCAATTAAGACAATTTCAAGCTGCTGATGGAACTGGTACTTCTATTGCAACCTTAACAGATACAAGTGTATCTAAAATATCTAGTGAGCCGACTGATTCAATCTCTTTACAAATGCTTTCAGAATTAAAAGAAATCAAGAGTTTATTAAAGGATGAATTATTTGAGATAGAATCAAAAATTAATGATATAAATGAAAAAATTGATGAACGAAAGAAACC
Source organism: Candidatus Hodarchaeota archaeon (assembly GCA_030589605.1). Lineage (GTDB taxonomy): Archaea > Asgardarchaeota > Heimdallarchaeia > Hodarchaeales > Hodarchaeaceae > Hodarchaeum. The sequence goes on from JAUUVJ010000355.1 coordinate 4,175, forward strand.
GTACTGATAATTACTGTTATTTAATATCAAAAATCCTATCGAGAGTGAGATAACATTGATTATATCATTTGAAAAAGAAGAAGATATCAAAGAAATCTGGAAAAATTTGGTTTATTTCCCAAAACAGGTGAATAATGCTTGTATAGATTTAACTATAAAAAAGATTTATGCAATCAAATCACAAGGATCATTAGACTTTGGAGGTAGTGAATATCTTCAAGTAGATCGAATTAATATTAAACCAAAGCTAGAAGACGACCCCAAATATGGTTGGTGGATCTTAGATAAGGGAACGTATATCATTGAATATAATGAATATCTTTCCAATGATGAATGTATTGCTATAGTATTCCCACATGAACGTTTGCAAATGACTGGTTGTCATCATGCGCCATTTGTTGTCTATCCCACCAAAGAAGAAAAAAATCACTCATTGAGTTGTTTATTAATAGTTTCTACTCAAAATGTTCGTATTAAAGAAAATGCAAGAATTTCTACAGCTTTAACTATGTCAACGGATAAAATAAAGACCAGAAAATAGGAAAAAAACATTTTTAAAAAGTGAATTCTCCACTAATTATTGAAAAAAAGTTTCTAACCCACGGTTTTATCTCATCATTTAACTCATTCATCTTAGAGGTATCAAATGATTGGAGTTCTGGGCTAATAAGAACTAAAAACAATT
>JAUUVJ010000343.1 GCA_030589605.1 Candidatus Hodarchaeota archaeon
ATCGAGTATTTTCCTTTAGCTAGAGATTCATATTCTAATCTAGCTGTTTTTAAGAATGGAACTATTATTTCTCGTTTTTGTGGATGTACAAAGCTTAGAACATTTTTTTCCCATTCCTCATCAATAAGATTATATTTTTTGAGGAAAATTTCAGAGGTTCAGAATCTTTCATCAAATTCTTTTGAAAGTCGATTTATTGTGTTAAGCCAGCTTTGCAGAGCAGTATCATGGATTTCTATTATCATTTTTTAAGGGGTAACAATTGAAGTTAACGCTCGGTCTAAATAATATTGATAATTCATTTTTACTTTGTTAACATCAGCTAGGACCCCATGCAAGTCGAAAAAGATATTCCAAATACGTCCAGCCAATTATTTTCATCCTTCGCTAGAATAAAAAATCGAATCAGTATTGAAAGTGATTGAAAACAAGAAGCTGAGTTAAAATTCCTTATCTTTTTTTCTATTTTAAGTAAAGCTTCTACCACATTTAGGACAATATTTAGCAATTAGGAGTAATGTTTCACCACAGTATTTACACTTTGGTCTCGTACTTTTTTCCTTTTTGTCTTTCTTTTTCTTCTTTGAAGGAGGATTCATATAACAGCCCTTGATTATTCAGTTAAAAGAATGAATAGATATTGAGTACTATTATTCATCTAGTTATTTTTAGTTTAATAAAATGATCTATTAAATATTAAAGAAATCGCTAGAACCTAAAAAATTTGATCCACTCGTGTTACTAGTTTGACTTTTTGTGAAATCTTTGCTTTCAGTGGGTTGCCAGAGAGTAAAAAAACATACTTTTCTCCTGGTGTCTGATTGCTCTGTAAAAGGAATGAACAAATTTCTGCATCTGCTACATCTTCCGCAAAGAAAATCAACTTTCTTTGCTTTCTAACCATTCCTTTTTCTGCGAGTATATCTGGCTCCGGACTTTTTGTGTTACTAGAAATATTATTTGCCTGGATAATCCAACCAGCCTGTTGAAGCCTGCTACTTACTTCTGAAAATTTGGATATATCCCCAACAGGTGGTAGTTGCTCAATTATTGAATCATTAGAGCTACTTGAGAGAGCCTCTGATGTAGTAGATTCTTCTTCAGACATTGTTTTTTCAAAAGTTGTAAACAATCTGTCATATGAATTAATTGACTGAGATACTCTTTTTGCTATACCTCCATCGCTAAGTGCCCTATCTGCAAGATGTAGCTCACCAAGTTCTTCATCTGATTCAATGTTTTCAGAAGATATTTTTTCAAAATTATCCAGTGTTTTAGTTGAATCGTCAAGAAATTCTCTCATGCTTTTAGAAATAGGAGTTGCGCCTCCGAGTGGTGGTAAAGTCACATCTCCTGATGGTATGACTTCAGGTTGAACACTAATCTTGGAATCGAGTTCTGTACTTTCTTTTTGACGTGATAAGAGATTTTGTTCACTAATTATCCTCTCTATCCAATTTAAATCGTTAACAAGTTTGAATTTCTCAAGTGCTAAATCCAAATATTGTAAATCTTGACTAGATGGATCACTTGACTTTCTAGCTTGAAATATTTCAAAAGCAATTCTACCCTGAAATGTGGCAATTTCATTTTGAATATCTTTTTTTTGAAGTACACCAGCCTTATCAAAAGCTGTCTGGAAAATATTCAAAGCTTCATCTTTCTTTCCTGATTGGTAATAATGAAACGCTGAAGAACGATATAATGTGAGTGCATCTTCTGGTCTTTGTTCTAGATCAGCTGCAATTCTATATAATTTTGCAGCAGATTCCATTTTACCAGCTTTTTGATAAGAAAAGCCTAGATTCCACGAAATGGCGGAAATAGTTGCAATATCTCCCTTTGCACCTTGAATTTGTGAATATTTAAGTGCTTTTTTATAAACGATTCCAGAGCTTTCAAAAAATGTAATTCTTTGTAATTCCTTACCGATATCCATTAATAAAGAAATAAATGTCTTTATTTGATTTGTTTCGGCTGGTAATAGATCCAAAGCCTCTGTAATTTGTGGTACTGTGCTTTTATCATCTTTTTCACCTTTTATACCAGAAGCTAAGAGTAGATAGGCTTGGGCAATCCCAATTAAACTATTTTGAGATGAACTTTCTGGATTTGCTACATTTAAAGCTTCTTGAAATGCTTGGATAGCGATATCAATGTAATTGTTAGATAAAGCTTGTTTTCCAGCTACTATTTTTCCTTCTATTATGTTTGAGGCATCGGACATTTTTATGCAAGTATCCTACAAAGATTAAATCATTGATTAATTATTTCTACCCAAATTTTCTCTATACATATTGAAATTGGAAATTTGATAGGAGAGCTCTTTAATTTGTAATTTAGTAATCATAACGAATAATAAATATTAATTATTATCCAAAGAAATCATTCTTGTTTTTATTTACTGCTTGATATACAAATAGGTAAGCAAATAACTGTAACTTTGAGGGAAATTTCATGAATAAATTGATTTGATATCCCGACTATTATAAATTTTCATTATAACTAAAAAATTATTTGAATTTATAGAATAGTATTGATTACAGAATCAATCACTAGAGAGAACTAATTATGAAAAATGAGACAAAAAAAAAGAAGCTTCGTATAAAAGAGGCTTTCCAAAAGTCGGAATTATTCACGGTTAATTTTATATGTTCTGGTAATATAATTAGAAGTCCCTATGCCCATTTGTTATTTTCTCATATGATTGATGGTGATTCTCAGTTGAAAGGGAGAATAAACGTAGAATCTGGTGGAGTAAAATACCGAAATAGTTCTTTATCCTATGAAAGTAATGAAATGCTGTTAAAAAAAGGTGTTTCGGAGAAAATGATCGCAGAATTCAAACCCCGCTATTTTCTGGATCACCCCAATATGTTTAAATCAGTCGATTTAATTTTAGTTATGGAAAAGACTCATATTAGGTATTTACCTGAATCAGTTCAACTTCGGGCTTTTTTGCTATTAGAATTTACTCAAGGTGTCTCTGAAGACATTCCAGACCCTTTTTTCGACCCTCCATTTGAAAGGGCGTACAATATGATTGATAGATCACTTAAGCGCCTTGTAAATTTCTTCTCATTTGAGTGTCAAGGTAATACATTGCCAGTAAAACTATGATCTACGATTTTTTCTGTTTATCAGTTGGTTCTTTGAATTCTTCGTCAACAACTTCAAAATCATACCACCATTTCCATTTTGATTTGGGTTTGTGATATCCAAGTAATTCATCTCCCCGTGCAGCAAATCTTCTAGCAAATGGTATGTTTCGCATTGTCCAGCTAATGAAATTATGAAATTTAGTATTGGGTTTATTCCATGGACATACTTTAAGACAAGTTCCACAGCCAGATCCGTGTTGATTGCCGACTCTATTCTTCGCACATCTTTCTACATTAACTGGCCACTTCTCATAACCATTATGCATTATTTTGTCTCCATGAGATAACGCTTGAACTGGACAATGTTTCGCACATTGTTTGCATTTAGTACAAAAATCTTGTAATCCGAAATCGATAGGTTTATCGATTGCTAAAGGTAAATCTGTAGTTACAATAGCTGCTTTGAATCGTGATCCAAGGAAAGGATTAATTACAATATCACCTATTCGAGACATTTCACCCAATCCAGCCCAAAGGAGAATTGGTGGGACGAGTAATTGATAATTCATCGCATGATGAGCTCTTGCAGGATAACCTAATTTTCGAATATAATTAGCTAAAATACATGCAATGAATCCTGATGTTGAATATGATATAAAGCTCATAGAATTGCTGATCCAATCTGATCCTGTGAATGCACGAGAAGTTTTCCAATCCTGATCAATCAGAATACCTATTGCATATTTATGGTTTAGTTCTATGGGTTCTCCATCCCATCTACTATGGGTAAACACTGCATATGAAGGGAGCTCACATATTCCTACCATGTCAGCTCTAAGAAAATAAGCAGTTTCTTTTATGTGTCGTGATATTAATTTCGGATCATCAGGTAATGGGGCTTTATTTTTTCTTACTGGTCCGTCTACAACTCTGGAAAGCCCTTTTGACATATCTAATAAGGCATCTGAAAGGGGATATTTCTCCATAAATCTGCGATATTCCTTTTGAATAAAATTACCATATTCTCCTTTTCCTGCTCGCTGAAAACCACCATCTAATTCTGATACACGTTTTATTTCATCATCATGAATAAGTGTAGTAGGTCTATCTACTCTCTTCAGTTTCTGAACTGGAAATGGATCTGGAATTCCTTTGAATTTTCCTCTATGTTCAGAAGAGGAACCTTTTGAATGAGTGGATGTCATATTAGCATCATTTTTTTTCTTGAGGTAAATCATTTATCTTTTTTCATTTTCTTCCCCTAAATTAATCGAACATTCTCTGAAGAAGAACATGTTTTTTCTCTTTTTTAATCAAGTAAAAAATCCAGATATCAGCAAAACATTTTGCATTCTATTTGGTTTCTCTCAAATGTCAGTTCTTATACTTCAGAACAATTATTTAGCACAGAATTTTTCTCTTTTCTCCAAGTATAATTTATGTATATTTGGATGCTTAATCAATGAGTTCAGAAAAAATAAGTTATGACGCTCCTTCTTGGGAATATATGGAATCTCTCACTGTTGAATTGTACATACAATTTAAGGATGAATTTTTTCCAGATATAATAGCTGGAATTAGTAGAGGAGGATTGATTCCATCTCGACTGATTTCTGATCTATTTCTCATTGAAAACAAAAAACCCACATTATCAGTTATGCAAATTGGATTTTATTCAGGAGTAGGAACTACACATAAAGAACCAATAGTGTACCAAGATTTACCTGGTCTTATTTATGGTAAAAAAATCCTATTGATTGACGATGTGGCTGATAGTGGAGTTTCTCTTGAGTACGCGTTACAATATTTAAATATGAAAAAACCTAAAGAAGTTAAAATCGGGACTTTATACTATAAACCTTGGTCTAAAGTAAAACCTCATTATTATGTTGAAGAAACATCC
>JAUUVJ010000210.1 GCA_030589605.1 Candidatus Hodarchaeota archaeon
AACTCTGTAGATGAGCTCTTTACAGCCAGAAATCTAATTACATTAGCAAAATTGTATTCAAGAATTGAAAATATTGCTGATAAGAATCTGCAAGAGGCTTTTAAATTTGCTTTTTCCTCTATGTCTCATTTAGCCACAAAGATGACTCCTGTGAGATCCTCAAGACCCTTTAGTTCAGCATGGGTTCAACAGAGTTATTGGTTCTGTCCTCACAATATGGAATCAAATGTCTGGAATCTTTTCAAAAGAGCTGTTCATGGCAAACAAGGCTTAATCAAAGCAAAAAACGCTATACCTAGTACTTTTACTGAATTTAAGGAAACAAAAAATCCCAGAACCAGTATTGGAAGTAGAAAGTACAATTATTCTTTGATAGAATCGAGCTCTTTGAATGAACTAAAGGCAAATAGTATAGATTACGTTATAACTGATCCTCCATATGGACATTCAATCCAATATGGTGAGCTACTTTATATGTGGGGATCTTGGTTAAAGTTAATGGACAATTTTGACTTGATTGCTCAATATGAAATAATCAAAAACCATAAGCAGGGAAAAGGGGATAAAGAGTATGAACGGATGTTATCAAAGGCCTTTAATCAGATCTTTAGAGTCTTGAAACCTGAAAGATATTGCACAGTTACATTTCATAATCCAAGTTTGAAATATAGAAATATTCTTTTTAGGTCAGTAATATTGAATGGTTTCAAATTAGAAAAAATAATTTACCAACCTCCACCAAGACCTTCAGCAAAGAGTCTCCTCCAACCATTCGGTTCATTAGAAGGAGATTACTTCTTTAGATTCAAAAAACCAAAAAACAATCAATCAAAAGACTATAGCCCAATCAACAAGCTTAAATTAGAAGAACTTATCGTGAAGATAACAAAACAGATTATTCTTGAACAAGGTGAACCAGTTCATTATACATATATACAAAATACTATTGATCCCATTTTATACGAATTTCTAGAAAAATCTAACGCTTTAATGGATTTTCAACCAGATAATATCGAAAAAACTCTGAAACGATATATAGGGAAAATATTCCAGATAGTTGATATAGAAGCGAAAATCATTGGGAAAAAAACTATTCCTTGTAAGGGGTGGACTTTGATAAAGTTCGACTAAAAAGCATATGATTTTTTAAATTCGTTCGAATAGGATAAACTAGAGTAAGATTGTAAGCTGTTCTTTAATACAATTCTTCTAAAAAGTTTTAATTCAGGAACTTATATTATCAAATTGCACTAAAGAGGAAGTTTTCACCGTCAAACAAATGTCTTTGGAAAATGCTCGAAAATTCGCTATAAATCCTAAAGCCCGCCATGTAAAAAATGTTGAAGTATGGGCTTATGCTATTTGTCTCAAAGCATTAAAAGACTGTTGCCCTAAGTATTCGTGCTATGCCTTTCCGAATCATTCCCTCAAAGTTCAAAAAGTGATAGAAAATAAACGCTGGCAACTTGATAAACTTTTAAACTGATTATTCCTGAGAAAAATATTATTTTATTGTTAAGACATAATTAGTTTCACCAACGAAAATTTTTTAGCTTAGGATAACATTTTATAAATACTGAAATTTTTATTATTATTACTGGGTGAGAATCTTGGAAGTAAACCAAAATTGGGGTCTTTTTATTGAACAGAAGGAAATTAAATGGACTTTTGGTGACCCTACAGAGGATTTTCAAAAGGTAGTTCTAAATTTCATAACTGGAATGGGGAAATTTGGAAAAGAATTGAACATGGAGGAAGGAATTGCATCTATTCATTTTGATTTAAAAAAATACAGTGGAATGAAAGCTGCTGAAATATTTATCATTTCCCTTAAAGACAAATTTTACCTCGTATTAAGTGATCCAGCAGTAACGCTTTTATTAATCAATGCTGGGGAAGGAATACCTCCTATGATAAAGGAAATAATGAAAGCTGTCCTTGTTGGCCAAGCTTCAATCCTATATGCTAATAATATTAGTAATGCAAGTCTGAATAAGAAAAAATTGATAGATAAACGAATTCAAAACATAATTCTTGATATTAATAATAGATATTTAGAAGATAACCAAATTGAAACTATTGTTGGAAAATCTGGGAGTAATTTTTCGATATTAACTTTTGAAGAATGCCTTCTCCTTCATCTATATATAAGGAGACAATCAGAACGAACAGATTTTCATTCATCATCTGGTTGGTGTTTGATTAGTGAAATAGATGGAGGAGATATCCCCTTTTCTTATAATATGGAAGATGAATTATCTTATGGGGGTTATTTCTCTGCAATAATAGCTCTTATTGATAGTTTATTCGAATCTAAACCAAAATATATTGCATTTGGTTCTTCACAAATCTCAAAACTGCGATTCGTATATGGGAAAGAGTATTTCATGGCGATTGATACCTCTTTTATGATCGATCTTTTATTACAAAGAAAATTCCAAAATTACTTTTTCGAGATGAGTTACAAAACAATCAAGGATTTAGCAGAGGGAATGAAGATATTGCTAATCGAAGAGATTCTACAATTTAGTGAAGAGAAACTATCTCAAATGTCAACTGAAGCTTTGCTTGATCGCTATATAGGCGAAGGATCTGGTCAATTAGAATTATTTTTTGGCGAAAAACAAGAAAATATTGAACTTTTACGGGAAGAACGAAAAAATCAAGTCCTAAGAGTATGGGGAAAACTATTACTTGAACTTTAAAATAAGAAAAAAAGAAGATTGATCCCAATTTAAATTCTAATTGGTGTTTTAATGAAACTGGAAACTACTCAAGATATTGAAAAGCTTTTACGAATGTACCTTGCATCTGCTGCTGTTACTACAGCTCTAGAGTTAAAATTATTTTGGCAGCTCGCTGAAAATCCATTAACAGCAGAAATGGTGTCTCAAAAGTTTAATATCCCAGCTTTAAGGTGTCAATCTTGGCTAGATTTGTTAACTGAATTAGGATTATTACAACAGGAAGCTGAATATTACTCTCCTTCTTCTATCACTCATAATACTATTTTAAAGACTTATACTTCTGAATCATGGGCATTTCTTGCTCAAGAAACACGTGAAGGATATCAAACTATTAACAATCTGAAATCAACAATTTCTCATCCAATGTCAGTATGGGAAGCTCAAGAATTAGAGAATCCGAATTATATCACTAAGATGACGGAGGATCCTAAACGCGCTGAACGTTTTACCCGATTGTTGTATGAACTTCACAGATCACTCGCAGAAAAAGTGGTCAATCTTCTGGATATGACTAACGTACAAAGAATGATGGATCTTGGAGGTGGTTCTGGGGTTATTTCTTTAGCTCTGTTAAAACGTCATACCAATCTAAATGCTGTTGTAGTGGATATAGAAAACGTTTGCAAGGTTGGTAGACAAATTGCAAATGAAACTCCAATAGCAAATCGCATCAGTTTTCATGCAGCGAATTTCGTACTTGATTATCTTCCTGATGGTTTTGATTTGATCCTAGAATGTGATGTTGGAGTATATCAGAAAGAACTTTTTGGAAAATTGCGAGACAGTCTAAACAAAGGAGGCCGATTCGTTATCATTTCTAACACTAATGAACAAGGTGCTTGGATATCACATTCAGATAGTAAACCTTCTCTTTTTTGGCATTTAAACGCATTTTTAGCCTCATTGGAAGACTCTAATCATAGATCATCGACTATTGAAGAAATAAAGGCTCTTCTTATTGAAGTAGGATTTCAGAATGTTCTTTCACAAGTAGTTGATGATGGTTTTGTGCTCATCCAGGCAATTAAATAGTTTAATCGTACCAAAACTATTCAGGATAGGCAGAATTATTCAAAATTATTTGTATTGGCTTTTTTGTCAAATAAGTCAACTAATCAATTAGGAGAATGGAAAAAATGATACTTAATCCTTTTTTATTTTGGTTTTAATATGATCTACTACTTCTCTAGCTAGTTCGGTAAAAGATTCTTCTACTCCATCACCAGTAAGAGCAGAAGTTTTAACATATTTGGCATTAAATCGTTGAGCCATTTCCTCAGGGTGGTGTTGATCAACCTGTATTTGAGCTTCCAGATCGGATTTATTTCCAAAAAGCATCAATGGAATGACTCCTGTTTTATCTATTAACTCGCTATACCATCTTTCTAGCTTCTGAAATGTTGATAGTCTTGTAAGATCAAACACAAGTATCGCTCCCCGAGAATATAAATAATATTGAGCTCGTACCGTTCTGAATGCTTGTTGTCCAGACAGATCCCATATCTGGAATAGGACACGTGTCGTTTGATCCAGCTCAATCCTTTTTAGAAGAAAATTAGACCCAATGGTCAGTTTGTAATTAGAACTAAAAGTGTCCTGAACAAAACGATGTATAAGGGAGGTTTTGCCAACTGCTCCTTCACCCAATAAGACAATTTTAGCGTCGTATTTTACCATTTCCAAAAGGACACCGCTTTTCAATAAGAAAATATATCTCAAATTTTGATAAAATTGTATAGTGGAAGACAATAAAAATGTTTTTCTCAATAACTTTCTTCTAACTTTCTTCTTTAGAGGCTAGTATAAGTGGCTCAAGTAATTTGAGAACTGTTTGACCTGATTTTCTAGATTTCCACTTTAGTAAATCCATATGAGTAGCTTTAGGAACCGTTAAATTGGTCGCATCTTTCAAAGGAACACTATCTGCGTCTACAACTCCATCATTGGGTATCATGCCTTTATGTAAGAACGGAAAATGGCGATTGACCCAAAATTTTCTGAATAGAAACGGTTGCCAGACAAAACCAAGCATTCCTCCTGAATTTAAGCCTCTAACAGTGACCCAATTGATCGATTTATCTAGATCTTTTTGTCTTTCATTGAGATCTTTAAGAAAAGAGGCATTAGGCACCATTTGCATAAATTGTGAATTCATAATTGTAAAATCTTCACTTGTAATCCCTTGGCGAGGAATTTCTAAAGCAAAATTCAATCCAGATATAAGAATATCTGTTGGAATCATTACTAATCGTTGAGCAAGATGTGTACCATGATTTGGAGTTCCGAGTAAGAATATATTTTGAATTAAGCCATTATTAATCCAGGAACCATTTTTTTTTTCTTGATTAACTCCCAAGCTCAGATATTTTACCATTGATCTGATCACCAATCCACCCATTGAATGAGCATAAATATCTAAAAAGACATTTTCTTTGCAATCGAAAATTTCAGCTGAAATTTTATTAAATAGATTATGAGCTAATGTCTGTTTACTATTCTTATCAAATATTGGCGTTTTTAAATCATATGGTCTACTAAAATCTATTCCATGTCTTGAATCATAATATGAAATATTAGATACACTATCATAAATCTGATTGAAAGGTTCTACTCTTAGAGTTTCTTCGATTTCTTTCATAAAACTAGTTTTTCCAGCAAAACCGTGAATAAGAATGGCTTGACGTTTTACAGGGATTGTATGCATGGTATCTAGGTAATACTTGATGGCAATTTAAAAAGCTTTGAATTTAGAAATAAGTTTTCATTTACTCTTAGGTTCTATTTTTCGAAAGCAAGATTTTTTCTATTCACTCCTGAAACAGATAACCATAACACGATTACTCTAATATTAATTAAAAAATGTGAATAATCATGGCAGAAGTCTATTTAATCAATACTGATGACCGTATTAAAGGAATGAAATCTATTTTTTCTCACTTCTCAACCTTATTCGAATCATTGAAAGGAAAACATGTAGTAATAAAACCAAATTTCAATACTGCAGATGACCCACCTGCTTCAACGGATATGAACCTTCTTAAAGAGTTGATAGTCAAACTGAAGCATTCTGAAGTGAGCAAAATAACCATAGCTGAACGAGCTGGCCCAGTAAATACTCAGGAAACAATGCAAGCGAAAGGATTATTTGATTTACAAAAAGAACTTGATTGTTTTGAGATTATAGATCTATCAACGATTTCAGAATCGGAATACACTCATTTTAAGCCAGAAGAAGGAAAATCTCATTGGAAAAATGGATTTCATTATCCAAAAATTTATCAACAAGCCGATGCAATAATAACTCTGCCTTGTTTAAAAACTCATCAACATGGGGGACATTTTACTCTTTCATTGAAGCTATCTGTTGGTTTGGTCCCACGAGGTACCGCACCAGCCTATATGAAAGAACTTCATTCCTCATCTAATCAAAGAAGTTTAATAGCAGAAATTAATCAGGTGTTTTCACCAGATCTAGTAATCCTTGATGGAATAGATGCATTTATCGATGGAGGACCAGATAAAGGTACACTTGTTCATCCAAAAATTGTTATTGCTAGTACGGATAGAATAGCGATTGATGCAGTAGGAGTAGCAATTTTAAGAGAATATAATACAACTTCAAATGTAGCAGAAGGACCGATTTTCGAACAAGAGCAAATTAAAAGAGCAGTTGAACTTGGATTAGGTGTAAAACAAGCGTCCGATATAATCATTAAAAGTGCTAATCCTCAGAGCGATGATTATGCTCAAAAAATCCAATTAATTCTTCATGATCAATGATGACGTTTAAATGGTTGGATTACACTCCCAAAGATATTCTTAATTGTATAAATCGCCATCTGAGGATTTTTATTTAAACGTCGCTTAAGATAGCGTGTTGCGTAATTAAATATATTTACTTACATTGAGTATATTACTATTAATGTTAATTTTATATGTTCTAGGTAAAATAAACTAATAAAATCCGAATTAGATTCTGAATACAGATTATATTGGAAGCTATTCAAATGAGAACATTATATATCTCAGACTTAGATGGAACTTTACTCAATTCAGAAGCGAAATTATCAAATAGAACTACTAGCATAATAAATCAATTAATTGAGAATGGGTTGTTATTTACAATTGTTACAGCACGTTCATATAAATCAGCTTTCGAACGTATTGACTCATTAGATCTAAATATTCCAATTGGGTTTAGTTTTAATTTCGAACATGTTCAATCATGTTCAATCAATATTAAGTATAGAGAGGTGATGTTCAAATGACAATTGAATTTGCAAAAATGCTAATATATAACACATCACATATTTCCTACTTTTGGAGAGATAATCCTTTGTGAGTAACATCA
>JAUUVJ010000186.1 GCA_030589605.1 Candidatus Hodarchaeota archaeon
ATTTTCATTTTGTTTGCTAGTTATTAGCCCAACTCTCCAATTTTATTCTAAGTATTTTCTAAAATCACAATGAACTGAAAAACCAGAAAAATGTATTGACGGGCGCAGAGGGAATTTCAGTTACGAACACACAGTTCGGTTAAACTGTTGAACCCCCGACCAACAGGTGTCTCTGAAAAAACCCATAGGTAATCGTAACCTGAATTCCTATAATTCTTTCTTAAGAGCCTGTCGCTCTACCTGGCTGAGCTATGCGCCCTTCTGATTCTTAATAATCCTGTTTAATAGAAATTATAAAAATGACTCTCTTCTCTTTCTTTGAAACATGTTTTAGTTTTACTAAAAATATTAATTTTCCTTCTTTTTTTGAATTGTGCATTTGTGATGGAAATTCAGGAAAATTCTATTCATTTTTATTCTAATATAAGGATTTTTATATTTATATTTGATTATTCGTTAAATGATCATTTATTGTTGATGTTTTATGACATGTATAAAATCCTATTCACCATTTAACATAGTTGTACATCATTTACTCTAAAATGAGTAAGATATAAATGTAATGCGTAAAGAGAAAAGTACAGAGAAAAAGGTCGATTTTTCATGGCCACAGAAAAAAATGAGAAATATATTGGATTTTCAGATTATTTAAACTTATTAATCCAAATTGGAAAGATGGGGGGGACACGTAGGCCAATATCCTGTACAACACGGGAATTAGGGAAAATTGTAGGGATATCGCAACAAAGTACGTCTAGAAAACTCACAAAAATGGAAAATTATGATCTTATTGTACGGAATTATACTCAGAGAGGAAATTCAATAAAAATTACATCTAAAGGTATGACTTTACTCGAATCGGTTTTTACCGATTTATGGATGATTTTAGTTTCAGAGAGAGGAGAAATTGAGGAGGAGATCATTTTACGAGGGAAAATTTGTACTGGTATGGGAGAAGGAGCATATTATATGAGTAGAAAGGGTTATCGAAATCGATTCCCAACAATGGTGGGATTCATCCCATATCCAGGCACATTAAATGTCCAATTACTAGAAGAAACAAGTTTTAAGAATTTTGAACGGTTACAACGGAGCCCTGCTAGTTTTATCAAAGAATTCATGGAAGACAATAGAAAATTTGGGAGAGTTTTTGTCTGGCCCACTTTTATATTACTAGGTGATAACAAAATACCTTCAGCACTAATTCGTCCAGATCGAACTCATCATAACAATCAAATTGAATTAATTGCAAAAGAGAATATTAAAGACACTTATAACGTAAAAGATGGAGATATTATCGAAGTTGTTTCTCGTTGAGAAGAAAAGTGAACTTCTCAATTCTACTGGTCGAAAGATTTCGCATCGAGATTTTTAAGTTTTAATGATGATTTTTCATTAGGTATACTTGTTTTCAATTTGATTATTTCGATATTTTTCAATTCATGCTTATTTAATAACTCATATAGCTTATCTTCCATTTCAAATTGATCATAACCTAATGCTATTACATCTACTTGAAATTGGATAACGACATCAAGAAATTTGGAAGGATCTGGATCTCCGTTATGAACAATATCAACCATATCGAGATTTGATAGTAATTCAGCTCGATTTGTTTGAGAATTTAATGGAGCTCGTCCTTTACTCGCGATAACATTTTCATCTGAAGCAATAACAACTAGAAGTATATCACCTAATTTTTTTGCGTCTTTTAAGGTATTTATATGGCCTAAATGTAGAATATCAAATACTCCACCTAATAAAACCAATTTTATATTATTTTTACCTCCAGTTGTTATTTTATAATGTCCAGGAGGGTTAGAAATCAATTCTACCATTTGGAGACTCTTTAAAACTGATAATAGGGCTTTACTTTCCTCAGTTGTTCTTATGATATTTTGACTAAAATCTTCTACATCGAAACTCCCGTTTTTTAATGTTAACAGGTAAGCAACCTTTAGAAATTGCTTCAAAAGCACCTGAAAAACTTCAGTAGAATCTGACTCATTGCTCATAATTTTTCTACCAGCAAATTGCTATCTGTAATATTTAATTGATAATTTTTCTCGTCTACATAACTGAATTTGACTATATTGCTGCTCTCCATAATACTTGTAAAGCTTCCTCCTCAGCGAAATGTAAGGAATCAGCACAGACACAAAGAGCTTGAGGTGGACCAATCTCAGTCCAAGAACCTTCCTTCACTTCTTCAGGGGTTCCAACTCTAATTACTTCTCCATCATAGCCTATTTTAGCTAAACCTATTACAAGACTATTAGAAGTGAACTGTTTTTCTTGCTTTTTCCCCTCCAGTTTCATAAGAATATCAATAGCTTCAGTTACTGTAAGAAAATCACCTGTTGAAAGATCTATATCTAAAAGAACTAAGGTATGTGCTTCTATTGTTTTGTTACGTCGAATAATCTCATAAGGAAAATCACTTGCATTACGAGGAAAAGGACATGTTACAGTTCTCCCAAAACGATAGGAGGATAATCCTGACGCTGAAGCAGCAGCAGAAATTATTGAGGTATTATGGATTATTCGACACCTAAATCCGTTTTTAATTGCTGTTAACCTGAGAGAGTTGTGCGTTGTCGCAATAAAGGGATCACCAGGAATTAATAATACACTAAACTTATTTCGAATATCTGCTAAAAATTCCTGATCTCTCTCTTCTAAATCTTTACGAGTGATTATTTTGAACTTTGGTTCGAATTTTTTAATCAACGGAGGTATTTCATCAGAGGCGAAATTGGTATATCGTTCTACGAAGATTATATCTGCTTCTTTTAGAAGGGCCAAAGTTTCAAGAGAGCAACTTTTAAAGCCAGAAAGCCCCATGCCAATGAAATATAATCTTGATTCGACTTTATTCACGTCAGTTCATCTATAAAAAAGAAATTTTAGTTAGGCTAATTTGCAATGACTCGTATATTCTTCTGAACTCATTAGTTTTTTCCATTCTTCTTCTAAATTTGAAGGTTTGATTTTAATCAACCATGTAGCATAGGGAGCTTCATTGACTTTTTCAGGTGCATCAATAAGTTCTTCGTTTATTTCAATTATTTCTCCTGATACAGGACATATAAGTTCTGATACAGCTTTTACGCTTTCGATAGATCCAAATATATCTTTACTCTTAAATTTCTCCCCTACTTCTGGTAATTCTACATAAACTACATCTTTCAACAATTTTTGAGCGTAATCAGTTACTCCTATTATTACGATATCTCCTTCGATCTTCGCCCAATCATGTTCAGGAATATATTTCAAATCAGGTTCTACTTTATATGTCATGTTAATTTCCACCTTATTGTGAATGTTCTACATTAAAAACTCATTTAGCCGTATCGTAAGGAATTATTTAACCTTTTTCTTTGAGAAGAATAGTATAATGATTATATCTTTCCATTCCATATGTCATCTGTGATGTAATGAATATTAAGTATACCTTTTCCTTTCGATATCAATAGATCTTCTGACGACATTATACTTTTCCCAAGAGAAATCACAGTATTTTGGGGATTAATAACCATCACAATTGTATTCGGTTCGAATTTACGATTAACTGAAGTAATTCCTTGGGTAAATATGTCAGCTCCATTTAAAATGTGTGTTAAAGCTCCCTCATCGACTTGAACAGAAGGGAAACCTATCGTTGGGTTTTCTCTTATGAATGAGATTACTGGATAATATTTATTCTCAAATCTAAAAAACCTTACTTCATATTTCCTGTTGAAAATTAATTCTTTAACATTTTCCTGATCTTCTGCAATGAACTGAATACTATCTAAAATAATTTGATCGGATATATTTGGCGCAACAATTTGAGAAACAATTTTCTTCTTCTTCTTCGATCCAATTTCCTTTGTTTTTGTCATTAAATTCTACCTAATACCGTCTCCACTAGTTTAATCGAAGTGTTTCAAGATTCATGGGTACATCAGTCTTAACGTGATATCTTTTTCCAATAGCTTGAGCTAAAGATTGTGATTTATTTCGCTGTCCATGGATCAATATAACTCTTTCAGGTTTAGGGCTCAATTCACGGAAAAAATTCATAATCTCATTTCGATCAGAATGGCCACTGAAACCATCTATTTGATGAATATCCATGCTTACACGCATCATATTCATTCTTCCGTCATCAATAGATCTGATTTCTTTTACTCCAGATGAAATTCTTCTTCCTAATGTACCTTCTGCCTGATATGATACAAATACTATTGAATTCCGATCATCTTCAGCTAGTTGTTTGAAATATTCCACTGAATTCCCACCAGTTAACATTTCAGATGTTGCCATAATAACCGAAGGTGAACCTCCAGTGATCGATTTCCGCTCTCCTTGACCACTAACAGTCTTGAAAATTTCACATAAGAATGGATTATTCCCCTCATTGAAAATTTGATCCTGAAGATGCGCTGATAGATATTCAGGATGACAAGAATGTATCGCTGTTGCTTCAGCGATCAATCCATCTAAATAAACAGGTACGTCTATCATTTCTCGCCTTTTGTAGTAATGTGCCAAGACTACCATCAATTCTTGCGCTCTACCTACTGCAAGGCTAGGAATTAATACTTTTCCTCCTCGTGATGTAGTTCGATTGATAATTTTTATCAGTTGTCTCTCTGCATCTTCTCTTCTAGGCGTATTATCCCGTGGACCACCATAAGTAGATTCTAAAACCATTGTTTCTAAACGAGGAAACCTAGTATTCGCTCTATCTAATAACTGGGTAGGAGAACGCTTACGTTTTCCCTTGAAGTCGTTTGCTATGGCTAAGTTATACTTGCCATCCCCGATATGAAGATGTATGATTGAAGACCCTAAGATATGACCCGCAGGTGTCATTGTCAACCGAATATCATTACTTAAATCTGTAACTTCCCAATATCGCCGTGTAATCGTATGTAGAATCATTTGTTTTATATCACGTTGATTATAAGGAACTAATTTCCCTTCTCTCTCTGATACGTCTATATAATCTTTTTGAAGTAATGTCATTAATGATAGAGTTGCATCATTTGAATAAACTGGGCCACGATATCCCCATTTAAACAGAAACGGGACAAGGCCACTATGATCAAGATGGGCATGGGTTACTAAAACTGCATCAATTTCAGCGATATCAAATTCAGCTATGTTAAAATGAGGAAACATTTGGTTTGGCTCTCTTGATCCGACATTTGTACCACAATCTATCAATACTTTAGTTTCGGCTGTTTCAAGAAGTAAACAAGATCTTCCAACCTCTGAAAAACCACCTAATCCAGTTAACCTGATGTAAGAATCAGGAATCACCTTTGGACGATGAATACGTTTTCCAATATTAATCAAAGCGTTTTTTCTCTTTTCTGATTCAGCAGTTAATGTGTTTCGAATTGATTTAATCAATTGTGATTGAATTGGAGGGGAACGAACGACTTTTGGTCTCCAAGAAATTTCACGATAAATTTCTCTAAGAGTAGCTCCACTTCGGCCAATAACTGCCCCTGGTTTTTTTGCCTCAATAATTACCTCTCCTAACTCATCATCAAAAATCATATTAGTTATTTCAGCATTTTCGGGTACAATTTCTAACATTCTAGCTTGTGCTTCATCTTTCACTCTACGAACGCTAACATCAGATCTAATTACAATCCTCTTTCGCAAGGATTTAGCTAAACCTTTAACGATATCCCCATTTTCCATGAGAGCTGTTGGATTCAAAGAATAAAGAACAACGAAAGGCCCCTCAAATACGACTTTGGAAATCTGAGCATTGGGAGGAAGTTCGTCGATAAGGTTAGATTTTAGCTGTTCAATAGCAGTTTCACGACTGTATTGCTTGTCTTTATTTTTGACCATAAATTCACCTTAATTTGTGTAATGATGACTATAGGAAGAACTATTCTCATTACTTAATTGAAATTAGGCTCTATCTATCATATAGCGGATAATCGTTCAATTCTACTATCCACGAGAGATAATAAGATTATGATAATTAGAATGAGCCCGAGGTTTAAACATCAAGAGTATAAATTGAATAATACGATCTCGGAATCTTTTATATATAATGAATTTTCAAGGATAAGTGTTAACTGTACCAGAAATAATAATGTTTCACTAAATTTGAATGGAAGAACAACTTTCTCTAAGCATTAATCCTTAAGAACTTTTTCTTGAGAATTTTTAAGAACTTTTTCTTGAGAACTTTTAATCATCTATTTGGACATGATCATAAGGATAACATGGAAATGCCAACCACAGAGATTCTCGAGTCTGTAGTACCAAGGTCTATCATTATTGGAAAATCTATTTTGTACAAATTGCCTAATGTAATTCATTCATTGGGTAAACAACCAAAAGTGTTAATTATCACAGGAACACACACCAAATCGGTTGCTGGTGAACCAGTTTATAGTGTTTTATCCAGCCAAAAAATAGAATCGGAGATGATTATTGTTGAGAATTCGTCCCTTGAATCGGCAGATATCTATGTTGATCAAGTAAAACAATATAAACCTGATATCCTAATTTCAGTTGGTGGAGGCGGAATAATTGATATTAGCAAATATTGTCTATTTAAAAATCTACATAAGATTGAACTAATTTCTATTCCAACAGCAACCCCACATGATGGAATTGCCTCTCCTTTTATTTTTTTGGATGATCCAACAGAAAAATTTATTGGTGAATGCCGTCCTCCAGTCGCTATTTTAGCTGATGTAGACATAATACTCCAACACCCAGATTTATTACGCTACCTAGCAGCAGGAGTCGGAGATACTATTGGAAAAATTACTGCTATTTGGGATTGGAAATATGCTTGGAGAATTAAGTCAGTAAAGTTCTCCAGATTTGTAGGTGGAGTTTTAGAAAACGCAGATACCCTATTTCAAAACCAAGTCTCCCAAGCTTTACTTGATCCAGAACATGCAGTACAGGTTGTAATAAAAGCTCTTTTGATTGCTGGAGTATTAATGGGAACTTCTAATGATATTCGAGTTGGCTATGGATCAGAGCATATGATTTCGGCAGCTTTACATTCAGAAACTCCTGACGCGAAAATATTGCATGGAGAACGGATTGCGCTAGGCACAATTTTAATGGCACATTTACAGGGCCAAAATCATAATCATGTTGTAGAGATCCTATCTAAAGCTGGCTGTCCAACAAATCTCAGTGATTTAGAAGATGAAATCCCTCCAGAAGCACTAATCACAGCATTAGTAAAAGCTCACAAAATAAACCCGAAGATGTACACAATTCTTGGTAAAACAGGATTAACTGAAGCTGCTGCATGGAATTTAGCTACTGAAACAGGAGTTATCGATTAATTGCAGAAACATTTTAATAATTATAACATAATTTATCTTGCTAGAATAAAATATAAGGATTAGAGATTGAAAAATAACATAGAAATTCTGATATATCTAATTAATAAATACAACAATTGAATCCTCAAAAAAACATTATTTGAGAAAATTAAGAAAAATATCGTGATTAAAAGGCATGGCTACGCAATAGCAATACATAACTATGTTTCAGCATAATTACATTTATTAGTTAGAGATAATATTCTCTAGTTTTCTTTATAAAGAATAAAAATACATACTTCATGCTAGGGGCTACATATGACAAACAATTCTG
>JAUUVJ010000267.1 GCA_030589605.1 Candidatus Hodarchaeota archaeon
AAACATAGAAAGATTCCTTTAATTCCTTTGAAACTAGCAGGAATATTTACAAAGCCTTTCAACCCTTATCTTTGGCATCTTGTAAAATATGTAAAGCTGTTCAATAACTTTCCTCAAAATATTGTCGACCAAGTTCCGAATGATCATCAGCTTTTGAGAGAAACGTTCAATTATAAGCCTACAACTTTAGAAATGCATGCAAAGTTGTGGAAAGAACGAATGTCAGAATAATGAGAAAAACCGAAAAAAAAATATAGTTATTTCTATGATACTTTTTAAACTGAGTTTTGATGAAAATGAGTGTATATGCAGTAGAAACACGAAAATTAGTAAAACATTATAATAAAGGTAAGGTTAAGGCAGTTAATGGCCTCGATCTGAGAATAAAAAAAGGAGAAATATATGCGTTAATAGGAGCTAATGGTAGTGGGAAGACAACTACCATTGATATGCTGTCAGGAGTGCTAATGCCAACCACTGGGGAAATGAATGTTTGGGGACTTCCTCAACCGAAAAATAGAAAGAAGATTGCACACTATTTTGGGATTGCCCCACAAGAATATGCTCTCTATTTGGATCTTTCAATTTGGGAAAATATTACTTTTTTTGGAAAATTATACAGTTTAAGTAGGGAAGAGATTGAGAATACAGGAAAAAAGTTGCTTGAAATTCTTAATTTGGAAGAGAAAAAGGATGTAATTGCAGAACAATTATCTGGTGGAATGAAAAGGAGGTTAAGCATTGCCTGTGCACTAATCCATCAACCACCATTATTACTTTTTGATGAGGCAACGGTAGGTGTCGATCCAGTGCTTAGAGCATATTTTTGGTCCTATTTCAGAAAATTACGAGACGCGGGTAAAACAATTCTCATAACGTCACACGTGATGGATGAGGCTGAAAAAGCTGATAGAATTGGGTTGATGAGGGCAGGAGTGCTGATTGAAGAGGGAACTCCCTCTGAATTGAAACAAAAATACTCGGTAGATACCATCGAAGAGGTTTTTATTCATTTAAGTGGAGATGAAATTATTGATGAATGAGAGAACGCATAAGAGATTTTCTTTTGCCCGAAGTATGGCAGTAACTAGAAGGATTCTTACACAATTTCGAAGAGATCGCATGACGTTTGGTATGATAGTTCTTATGCCCATCTTATTCATGTTTGTCTTCGGTGCCACTCTCTCAGGTGATATCAAAAATGTCCCCATAATTGTAGAAAATCTTGATGATGGTTTCGGAGAGATTAATATGGGAGAGGCAATCTATGATGAATTATTACTAGATGATCGAGTGGATATGCGTGAGGGAACTTATCTAAAAGGGAGTGAAATGATTGAGTCGGGTGATTTAGTGGCATCATTTCTTTTTGAAAGTAATTTTTCAACTGAGATGATTTTAACCGGCAATGCATCAATTAAACTCTATATTGATGGAACTAAACCTCAAATCAAAGGAGTAGTGTATGGTGCACTTACAGATGCAATGCAAGCAATTTTAGAGGGTAGAGGAATAAATATTGAAGAGGAGCTGGCCTTTGGAGGAGCTGAATTTTCAGGACTTGACGTAACAATTCCTGGAGTAATGGGTTATATACTAACTTTTCTGATATTATTACTTGCAGTATTAACAGTAATAAGAGAAGATATTGGCAAAACAAAATTGAGATTATTCTCTACGCCACTCACACCTGTAGAGCGGATTTTGGGGTATGTTCTGGCTCTGTCTTTATTAGCAATGCTGGAAACTGTTTTGGTCTTGGGAATTGCCATATTTATCTTTGGAACTGTAGTTAAGGGAAGCATTCTATTACTATTTTTTGCTGGATTATTATATGGAATGGCTAATATATTCTTAGCATTCTTTCTAAGCAATTTTGCGAAAAATGAATTTCAATCTGTTCAACTAGCAGTATTGGTTGCAATTCCCTCTCTTGCGTTTTCTGGAATGATGATTCCGATTTCTTCCTTGCCACCAATCATTGCTACTATGTCGAAATTCATACCTTTGACTTTTGCAATCACTATATTTGAGGGTATTATGCTTCGTGGGTGGGGCCTTGAACAGTTATGGTTCGAATTTACATTGATTTTTTTACTCACAATATGCTTCTTCATACTAGCACTGATATCTTCCAGTGATAAGAGTAAAGATTAGAGGAAAATTCAGAATCAAAGGTAAAATTCTCACCCTTTTTCCCTTTTTTTTATTGCATTGATGAGACGATTTTTCCATCTTCAAGAAATGTTTTTCCTGAGGCTATTTTTAGAAATCTGGAATCGTGACTTGCTATAATAACTGTTACGCCATATTCTTTATTTATGGTGTCAATGTGGTCAATAATCATCTCAGATGTTTCTGTATCAAGATTTCCAGTAGGTTCATCGGCAAATAAAACCTTTGGATTTTTTATTAACTCTCTTGCCAATGCTACTCGTTGTTTTTGTCCTCCACTTAATTTAGAAACTCTTTGGTGAGCTTTATCTTTAATTTCAAGCCTTTCCATGATTTCAGTTATCAATATCTTTCTTTTCTGGCGTGGAACTCCTCGAAACAATAAGGGAAGTTCTATATTTTGATAAGCTGTTTTTACACTTATTAAATTTGAATATTGAAAAAGAAATCCAAAAATTCGGTTCCAAATTTGTGATCGTGATGCAATAGGAATTTCACGGTAAGATTTTCCATTTAGAAACATTTCCCCACTCGATGCTGTATCAAGCATCCCCAAAAGAGTTAAAAGCGTCGTTTTTCCTGATCCTGACCTTCCCATAACGATGTGTATTTCTCCTTCTGAAAATTGTCGTGAAAAGTTATCGAGAGCGATTATGTTTTCTGAACCAACAGTAAATACCTTAGATAGGTTCTTTGTTTCAATAGACATACCAATCAGGATCTTATCTCTCCAGTAATATTAATTGTATTATTCTTGATGATTGTTAGAGTTGAATTTTCCAGTATGTAGACTTTATCAGCGAGCTCCTCAAAAAAAGGATCATGAGTTGCTATTAAGAGGCCTAACCCACTTTCACGTTTTTCCTGTAAGATATCTACAATGTTTGTTCTTGTTTGCGCGTCTACATTTGATGTTGGTTCATCAGCAAGTAAAAATGAAGGATCATTAATCAGTGCTCGTGCTAGAGCGACACGTTGTTTCTGTCCTCCTGACATTTCATCTGGACGGTTATTAAGACGATTGTATATACCGAGAGAAGCTGCTAATTCTTCTACTTTCTTATTTCTACTTGATTGTGTTAAACCTTGAAGCCTCGCTGGTATTTCAATATTCTCTCGTGCGTTTAAAAATGGGAATAAATTCCAATGTTGAAATAAATAACCTATATGATTTAACCTGTAGGTCGCTAGTTGTTTTAAATTTAATTGAGAGATATCTATTCCGTTAAAATATACTGAACCTGCTGTCGGTCTTATTAATCCTACCAAAATATTCAACAAAGTTGTTTTACCACTCCCACTTGGTCCTTTAATGATAATTAATTCTTTTTCGTGAATAGTTAGTATAATGTGTAAGAGGATCTGAAGTTTACTTCCGTCGGGTTCGTGAAAGGTTTTTTCAACATCTTTTACATCAAGTCGGTTCATTCAAATATCCCTATTATTTTTAATTTTAAATGCGTAACTCTAGAGTATTAATAACTTTCATTCTACTTGCTATAGTGATTGGAATTATTGAAGCAATAAAAACTATACAAAGAATAAATGGAATTAGCATAGCTAAATTTGTTACTAAAAAGCTCATTATCACAATTTGATGTCGTTCAAAAAATCCCACGGTGACATCTACTCCCCATCTTCTAATTAAATCTACTAGAAGTAAAATTAAACCTATTATATATCCTAAGATGACCCCAATAAGTCCTATTCCGAGAGTTTCCATTTCGAATATCAAAAACACATCTAAGGATCGGGCCCCACTTGTTCTATAAAGTCCGATTTCCTCCATTCGTTCTGTAATTGCTAAAAAGAAAGTTGAAATTACTGAAATTGAGACTAATCCTAAACATATAACTGTAACGAAAGAATTGTATATTAAAATACTTTCATTGATTTGAAAATTTTCTACAATAACCAAAATTAATGAATATCCTCTAATAATTAGAACTAATATAGTTACAAGCGATATTCCGATAATGATAATTATATATCTATTTATTCGACTTTTAATATTACTAAATGCAATAGAAATAAGCGTCAACAAGCTTTGTTTATTCTTTTCAATCATAAAAGTTGAACTACTTGTTTCAGCCTTTGTTTCCAATATTAAATTCTCCTAGATGATTAAATAGAATATTTTGTACTATTAATTGCACACTAATTTTATTCCTTATTATACAATTGTATAACAAATATATTATTACTTAGAATTCTCCCTGTTTTTCAATACAATCCTATATCTAGAATGATCCTTTAATATCATCGATACTTAATTATCTCAATATTTCATGCTTATAGCAGGAAAAGTACACAAAATGAAACGTTCATTTTCTAGTATTATTGTTTTAGTGATTCTACTCATAAATTTAAGCTTTTACGTTTCTAAACCAGTATCAGGTGAAACACCAAAACCAATAGACAATCTAAACAGGATCAATAACTCTGTACTAGAAAATGATAATATGTCACTTTTATATTTCTCAAAATTGTTATCTTCAGATCCAAAAGAAGCAGAAAATTATTTGAGTAGATTATCACAATTTCATCCTGCAAGCACTAATCAGGGTGAAACTAATGAAAATGATCCTCATTACAATGGATTTTATATGAATGGATCAATTCTGGATTACTACACCAAATCTCCTCATCTACCACCAGCTTTTGTCCTTTTTTTTAAAACTAATGATACATTTTCAATGTCGTTTTCATTGAATAATTTGCTTGGGTTTTCACAAAGTATTATGGGTTCTTTTAAGCTGAATCAATCTGATCAGAATATTACAAATAATGAGTTTATTGCTATTTGGGCAATATCTTTTTCTTCAAATTACCCGATGATTTCAAATTTTACTTTTATTCCTGTCGATTCCCCTTTAGAAACAAACCAGCAATTTATTAGATATAATTTTGAATTACATCTTCTCGAAGTAGCATTTCTTTCTCTTACTGGACTCTCACATCTTGATGCAACCTCTCATATCCCAAAATATTTACGAGGAGATATTGAAGTATCTCTTATAACAATTCAAGCTTATGAGCAGATTAATGGTTCATTGTTACTGGAGATGCCTCTTCCTTACGTTGGTTTTGCAATAGAGGCTGGGAGTAGAGATATCATTGCATTTGTACCCCTAAATCGAACACTTGACATAAAAATTCAGTTTAACACAAAGGAAGTTGGTTGGCACACAGTCAATCATTCTATAGATGAACCTCTAGGATATCAAAACGAAAACGTTTCTTTTGTCATGTTAACTCCTTATATTTCCAACAAATTGGTGGAAAACACAAAAGAACTAGAAGCAAACATTACAGCTTTAGGTTTCAGATTAGATAGATACAGTGCGCTATTAAAAGAGATTGATGAACATAATAACGCTTCAAGATATTACCTTAATATTTCAAATCCAACATATTCGTTGAACGAAGTAAACTGGGGTAGTGACGGTAATAAAGCTCTTTTTGAGGCTGAAGTCTCTATCGGTAAGTGTCAACGATATGTTAATCTAGTTACAAAATTCGTATCTGACCTTCAACGAGATCCTGATTTCAATATTATGTCAATTATATTCATAATGTCGCTTCTCCTCTCCTTATTCATAGGAATCCTTTTTTTCACAAATCCAATAAGTCGAATTGTATGTTCAATATCTACAACGGTTCTCATCTTTTTACTAAACATTGTAGCAAATCCTAGAATTGAATTATCACTAGTTCGTAATACGTTAACTCTTATCCCGAATAGTTTAGAAATTTCGATCTATTATCTTTTTCTCATTGGTTGTGTTATAGCTAATTGTGTCCTAATTTTGGGTTTACCATTCCTTTCAATTTCTTTTTCGAAACTATCATTAGTTTTCGAATTCATTTTTAGAAATATAAAACGTCAAAAATTCCGTTCTTCAATTTTTATACTGACGTTAACTATGATTACATTGAG
>JAUUVJ010000107.1 GCA_030589605.1 Candidatus Hodarchaeota archaeon
GTATTATTACTTGAATAATTAACAATAGTTAAGAAGGATAAAAATATGGAAGATGTAGGAATAGAAATTCCTGTTCTAGATTTAGAAAAAGGAATAGAATTTTATGAAACAGTTTTCGGATGGACCTTTGATCGTGAAAGAATGCCTAAACAAGGATATGCCACAATAAATGGTTCAATTGGAGTAAGTATTTTTCAAACGAAAAAATTGCGACCAAAAGGACTTAATATTGGGTTCCGAGTCAAAAATATTGATGAGACTTTAAAGAAAGTGATTTCAAAAGATGGGAAAGTAATCAAAGAGAAATTCCGATATGAGAATTTTGGATATGTAGCGGTATTTCAGGATTGTTTTGGTACTGAACTAAGCCTTACTTCGAAATTTGCTTAGGTAAATTACCTAAGTTCTCTTTTTCTTTTTTTTATCTGTTTTATACGGCTAGCCATAATCTGACCTAAATCGCAATCTGATCCTCAATTTTTTAATCATCTTGAAAGTTTAGACTACATCCGATGGTTTTTTACGAGAGAGAATTCAAAAAGAGCTTTATACTATCTCCAACTGTTTGTAGACTAATTGAGAAACCAACGAATAGTGAGGGTAGGAGAAAAATGGAACAATAAAAGGAAACCACTAAACCTAAGAAGCTTGTCAAAGTTTTTTAAGGGGTTTACAGGATTTTCTCAAAGTAGTAACAAGATTTTTACTGAGTTGAAAGATCAAATATAACTGCATCATTCTTGTTTGATCGTTTTGGATGTGATAAACACGTTGATGGATGAAGGAAAGCGGTTAACTAAGGTCATTACCTGTTCGCCCAAACATGAATACTTCAATATTGATAATCCTGCTGCTCATAATATCATTGAAGTCTCAAATCCTGTAAAGGCAATGAAGCAACATTCTGAATTAAGAATAGCATTGGAAAGCTTTGGAAGCGAGGTTATTGACGCGGATGAATATGTTGGACATCCTAATTCCGTTTTCACACGGGATACGGCTTTAGTTACCCCTGGAGGATATGTTAAGCTCAATTTGGGTATAGAAACGCGTAAAGATGAAGAAAAATGGATGGCTGGAATATTGGACTCTTTGAATGAACCTTGTGCTGGAGAAATCACCGAACCTGGTACAGTTGAAGGCGGTGATGTGATTCTTTGTGGATCAGTAGCTTTTGTAGGCCATACACAGAGAACAAATAGCGAAGGAATCGAACAGCTCTCAAGGATTTTAAATAAAATGGATTATGATATACGAATCGCTAAGCTTCCTGATATATATCTCCATCTTGACCAAGTAATTGGCGTTCTCGGACCAGGGTACCTTATATATTGCCAAGAACTTTTTACTACACGGTTTTTTGAGAGTTTTGATACAATAAAATCTTCTTGTAAAGAATTCAACGTTAATTTCATCTGTTTGGGAAAGGAAGAAATTATAGCTCCTGTTACTAATACCGAAGTTGTGAGACTGTCTCAAGAACATGGAGTAAAGATTCATTCCATTGATTTCTCTGAATTTGTAAAGGGGTCAGGAGGTCCAAACTGCCTCATCATGCCTGTAGAAAGGATATAAGAGTTAATAGAAAAAAATAGCTAGAAAAAAGCTTATTTATACTCTTTAAACAATTCTGCAATGTCATTTACAGTTGGTTATTGCACATCTATAATTTTTTTCAAATTTTCCCTGAAAAAAAGATCTTGTGCATATGAGGCGAATGCCTTTTCACGTCTGTTATATAATCATTCTGCAGAAAATCGTTCCTTAATATTAACATACTAATGTGCATAATATTGTGTCTAACTGCGCTAATTGACTACTTTTTACCTATTTTTTTAGTATCCAAAACAAACAAATTTAAAAATGATTAAAAATTATTGTTATAATGGTGAAAAATTTGGCTGATAAGACAGATATGGAAGAAAAGAAGAAATGCCCTTACTGTGGTAATAAAAATAAGAATGTTAATTTTGAGCGAGCTAATACAAAACATGGTTCTTTCCTCACCTTGTTTTGTGAAGATTGCGAGGTAATTTTGGGTTTTGTACCAATATTACATAAATAAAATTGTTATTTTGTTTAGAATTAGAGTAATTTATTATTTAAAGGCTCAAAGTATGTCAAGAACCGATTCATTCGTATTAACTAAAGTTGGACACAACTTTAACTAAACTCTCTTAAAAAGATCTGAAAAAGCAATTTAAGGCGTATTGGTGGGGGTTATTGTTCCCGAGATTGTTATGAGGATCACAAAGCGAAAAAACACTTACAGAATACTTTGAACGGATTTTTGGAGACTAAAAAAAAATAGCTAGAAAAAAGCTTTTTTATACTTTTTACACAATTCTACAATGCAATTTACCGTTGGTTATTGCACATCTGTTATATAAGCGCTTTTATAATTATTCTTCCTTGCTTTTTTCACATTTTCGTTTATAGGTTCTGCTTCAGGCTCTGAGCAAACTCTTCCGCATGTTTGAGGTCTTCAGCATTAGGTCTGTCCTTATTCATTCCTCCCAAATATTTCAGGAAACTATTAGTGTTAAAACCTTTACAAGCAAATTCATCTACGATCATGTAACCTTTAAATTTTAGTTTTTCCCTAAGCATCGAGTGATCTTTATCGACTTTCTCTTCTCCCATCATAGCACTAGTGGAGAAAATGAATGCTTTCCTGTTAGTGACTTGTGGTATTTTATCAGCAAGGTCAAGCAGAGATTTATGGTGTTTATCGCTATATATCCCTGAACCGAAGCCTACTAGATTATATTCTTGAAGCTCATTAGGATTTATCTTTTCTGGTGTTTTTATCTGTGCATCAAGAACTTTTGCGAAGACCTTAGCGATTTTCTCAGTGTTCTTGTGATGGTATGAAAATAAGACTAATAGAGATTTCATTGGCAACACAACCAGCAGTTATTTGAACTCTTCTGGAAAATTTATACCTAAATTAATTGTTTTAAAATTTTTAATAATAAATTATTCCTATATCAACTTTTTTTTTTTTGGAACAAGTCGTTGGTTAATGTAATAAATGTTCATACAATTGTTCTACCGAAAGCTTAAAATTCTTATTTTTCTATCAATTTAGTGAAAGGAAGTAACCAAACATCTTAAATAATAGATATTTACATTTTTCATTCATTACATTCGTTTGACAAAATCCGCCTCAATGTGCAAAATGTAGAAAGAAACTAAAGAATCTTATTTCTCCAGATGAAGCTATTTGCCCCAATGGCGGAAGCAGTGAGCAATTATTTAAGGTTATGAAAGAGAAAAATTATTCTTTACTCGATAGAATCTATCCTATACTTCATCGGAAACGAGCGTATTTCAAAGTGGAACTAGTAATAGCGTTTGTAATTGCTATAGTATGTTTTCTAATGATTGGTTCTTATTCTCTTGAGGGCGTCATAATATAGGATGATATCTTAATTGTCTTCGTATATTTATTTATTACTATTCGTTGGTTAAGTAAAAAAATTAAGTCAAAATGAATTCAAAAAATGTCATTGATCGTTGGTTAGAATTTGAAAAGTATATACTTCTTGTTTTACAAGATTTCTTTCAGAAGTTAATATGATATAACCTATTTAATCGTCAATAAAGTGAGTAATATGAACTTTTACACATTAATAGAGGATATAACAGTGAAATTACATAAATTTGCTGCTATCCAGTTATCTAATGATGGTGTTGAAGCATAAGCAATAATGTATGAGCAGGGAACAAATCCCTAAGTAAAGCAAAATAAAAATTAATACTTCAAAAACTAAAACTAAAAACTTATAAGGAAGTTAATTGTAATTTCACTGTATTTTGAAATTCTTAAAATTACTAGAAATTTCCAGTATAAAAAGAAATTAGCTTGTTTTATGAGATTGGATTATGAAAAAGAATTTATTGGAAGTAACATGTATTGTAATCATATGCTTCAGCTTAATTTATCGCGTAGATTTGAACGTTCACCCTTTAACCAGTTTGACTCCTAATAATGTAAGAGAAAGCAAAATTGGATCATATAGTAGTAATGTTATAAATAGAGTAACTGATATTCCTGATGGTTGGAGTTACCAAAAAACGATTATATTAACTCCTTCAACACCTAGCAGTGATTATAATGTAAAAATCCTCCTGGATCCTTCTAATTTCGACTATTCACAAACCTTTAGTGCTGGGGCTGATATTCGATTTAAAGATCAGTTAGATAATTCATTATCTTATTGGATTGAAACATGGAACCAAACAGGAACTTCAGTTATTTGGGTAAAAGTTCCCATTGCAGGAACAGGTTCATTTTGTATGTACTATGGGAATCCATCAGCTACTTCGGAGAGTAATGGTGAGACAACATTCTTATTTTTTGATGATTTTCCTGGAACGACAATTGACTCAAGTAAGTGGACAACAGATACAGATGGTTCCAGCACATATGGAGTCTCGGGAGGGTATGTCACTCTCACATCCAATACACCAAATGATTGGGCTGCGAGTGTGATGCTTGGATTCAATGACTTCTATATTAACCATGGTCAGACATATGGGGCTAAACAACCAAATGGTGTAACAATAGGGGCAGCTTATGGAAATTCTGATCTATTCCACACGAAGAATCTGACAACTCTTACATATGAAATGACAACTAAGGTTATTCCAACTGAAACTTGGTTTACGTCTGATATTCGATGGGCTAACGGTTCTTTCGCTCAATTTAATAATGGAACCTCGACTGTTACTCATACAAATAGCTCCACGATTCCTACCATTCCTTTACAAGTTAGAATACTCACGATGAATATGTACGCTGGTCCTGGGACATGGTTCGGATCTGCAATACGATCTATTAATTCTTGGGGGTCTGGTCATGCGTTACGAGCCCGATCTTGGCATACGACCCATAATAATGCACCAATTGAAATCCGTTGTGATTGGTTATTTGTCCGTAAATGTACTGTTATCGAACCTATAACAAGTACACACACTACCCCATCAATAACATCATCTTCAACTGTTACTAAAACACCAGTAATCACTACAGGATTTGAGACACTGACAGTTTTACTTTCAATTGGTATATTAATACTCAAATCAAGGCGAAAAAAGACTAATAAAAACAATAGGAATTAATCAAAGATAATTATTGGATTGAGGAAGAAAGACCTTATTTCAAGGTTATAAGAATCCCTTCTCTCTCAGTAAAGAAATATAGGGATTAATCCTATGTATACGAAGTTTTAATAACAGGTTGATATCTCCTCCTTCTAATTTCTTCTTCCGATGGAAAGAGAGGACAATAGAGGATAATCGAGTAGAAGTAAAGGTACAAAATAATCATTTATTGAGCTGATAATACTTAAATTTTACATCTTTTCTATATAAAATTTAGATATTTCAAGTGAAGATAGGATTAGGGGTTATTTTGACGCTTTTGAGCTCAACTGAGGTTCTTGTAGTTGAGTAAGAATTCAATAAATAGGACGACATAAACCAGGTCTCCAATACTAAACGCTACTCCAAGAAGATTGACATCCCCGTAAAGAAGATTGACATCCCCGTAAATAACTACTTTAGCGACATAACATTGAATGATAAATTTAAAAATGATTATATGCAACAACAATCAATAGTTTTAAATCATTATGTGAGTTGAATATGAAAGAATCGAAATCAAGAGGATTAATAGCTGCTATTGCAAGTGGTATCTCTTTTGGTTTTATTTCTATATTTTCTGCTCTACTACGAAACGAAGGAGCTTCTAGTTTTGAACAAACGTTCCTAAATTTAATGTATGGAGCCTTAGTAGGATTTAGTATCCTATTAGTATATTCACAAGTAAGAAAAGATTATGTTAAATTCAGTTTAAACATAGAACTGCAGAAAACCTATCTTCTTCAAGGTTTTCTTCTATTTACAATGTTAATTGCGTATTTTTCATCTATTTCAATAGGAACTCCTATTGGTGAAGTTGCGCTATTAGCTCAAATTCATCCTATCATTACGCTTCTTTTGGCGAGAATATTCGTCAGGGAGCAAATTAATGCTCAAAAAATTTTAGCATTACTTATAGCTCTATTGGGATTAGTTATAATAACGCAACCTTGGGAAAAGACTTTTTTTCTTTCATCAGTAATAGGTGATTTATTAGCAATCTCTATTGGTATCCAATTTGCAATTTATTTGCTTATTGGTAAGTGGAGCATGAAATATCGAGTACAAACCTCGAGTATAGTCTCAATTGCTTGGGTTCTTTGTTGGAGTCTTTTAGTAGGTCTCCCAATCCTCTTTGTATTGGCACTTATGCCATTACCACAGGAAATTGTGGCCTTTTCTCTCACCTCACTGTTGTCTCTAACAGTACTTGCTCTAGGATTTATTTTAATGGTATTTGGATCTTTAATTTCATATGGATTAATTATGGTTTCAAATAGATTTAGGATTGGATCTTATAAAACATCTATTTTATTACTCGGAGAACCTTTAGCACCTATTATCTTTGGAGCACTAATACTAGGTGAACCTATAACTGTCTGGTACCTTATAGGGGGAAGTACGCTGATATTAGCAATCTCAATTGTTATCCTCACATCGAAAAAGCAAGAATATTAAGAGACTAGTATGGATTTATTGGTCCTTTATATTCTCAAGAGTTGACATCGCCAAACGATGATTTTACGACGTGGCGAACCAAACTATCCTAGAAATCTTCTCATTTCCTGAAGGAAATTTGTGTTAGATTTTCACCTTTAAATCCTTTAGTTTTGAATCAGAGGGATTAGACATTATACATACGAGTAAATAGCATACTCGTGTATACCTCCGAAAATCCAAAGGTGAACGACGAATTGCCAGAATTACAGATTCGCCTCTACTCCCAGAAAATGAGACTGTTTTCGCAATAACTGGTGATGGTATAACTAATGTCGGATAAACCTCCCAGTTTTCTTGTCTCACTTTTTTCCTTGTTTATGGATTCGGTTGCACTCTCCCAAGACGTGCCAACTTCAGTGCATCTGTAAGATAGTCTTCTATTTGAGCTTTTTCGAGTCGTTCTTGGAATGGCGCATTGTCATGTATAAGGCGACGCCAATTATCGTACTGAGCTTTTAACTCTTGGCTTTCCTCAGATACCTTCTCAGCCAATAGTGACAAACCTTTTTCTTCTGCAGTTATCTGTGCTTGATCTAATAATTGTGCTGCCGCTGTAAGATCCCCATCAACAATAGTAAATTTAGCTTGTAAGATTAGGGCGTTAACAACAGAAGAAAAGGAGTGTGTTTCCTTGGCGCGTGCAGTGAATCTTTGAACTAAGCCCTTTGCTTCTATAAACACATCTTCTTCCCCAGAAGTTCTTAATTCGAGTAGGAGGAGTTCACAGAGATTAAGTAGTGCGTCGAATGATATACTAAAGAATTCTGTCTCTTCACTGGCAATTTGTTGAAAGATTTCTTGCGCGTTTATTTTGTCTCGTAGTCGGGAGCTGTTTTTCAGAAGCAAGGCCTTTGACAAACGTGAAAGCTGATTAACATTTTTGACTAGACTGTACGAACCTGAACCTGGACTTAATCCTCTCTTCATCTTGTTTGATTGACTCACTTGAGTGTGGAGATCTTTTAATTGTTGTGAATAAGATTTAGCTTCCTCAAATTGGTTTTTGTCAATGGTCAAAATGACAAGACAGTAAAGAGCATACGCGACAACTATATCGCTTCCACTTTTTTGACTCATCACCAAACACTTCTTAAAGTACTCAAATGCAGCGATAAAATCCCCCCTGGCTTGATAAGTAGCGGCAAGAGCCAGGAGTGGCCAGGCACGATTCCGGTACCTATCAGTCTCATCATCGTCATCGCTATCCTCATATATTGCAAGACTCTTGTGAAGATTATCTGAGGCCAGTTCCAGCTCTCCCTTGTGAAGATAAATTCGGCCCAAAACATTAAATGAATATGCTCTTCCAGATTTATCATCGATTTCTTCATAAATAGCCAAGCTCTTTGTAATAAACTCCAGTGCTAGATTAAATTCACCGTACTGAAAATAAGAATCACCAATTACAATGAGCGCATCAACCAATCTTTGCTTGTCACCAATCTCCTCAAATATGAATATTACCTTTTGAAATGTCTCATTTGCTCGGTTTAAATCTCGTTTAATAAGATAAGTCACACCAATATTGTAAAGATAGATAAACGCATTTGGTAGGTTGCCGATCTCCTCGACTAGTGCCAAACTTTGTTGATAGTACTCCAAGCCGCGATCCACTTCGTTATTGAAACGGTATACTGAACCAATATTATTTAGACAGTCAGCAATACCTTGTTTGTTGCCAAGTTCCTTAGCAAACGCTAGACTTCGTTGATAGTACTCCAAAGCCAGTTCTTGATCACCTTTATAATTATAAATTACTCCAATATTCCTAAGAGAAAGTGAAATACCGTGTTTATGGTTAATCTCCTCGTACATTGCCAAACTTTGTTCAAGGGGGAGCAAAGGATCATCCAAACTTCCTCCATACTGGAACTTCTGCCAACGGGTTCTACCTTTCTGGTACGTCAACGACGCTTTTCTTTGGATGATTGCTGTAGGTGGTTCTCCTATGAGTGTTGAGAGTTTCTGTTCAGCTAGATCAATCACCTTGAGGCTATCATCGAACTTGAGAAGTTCTTCTAAAGCTCCTGCCATTATGACGTACGCGTCTACCTCTTGTAAAGGCCAACCCAGCCTTTGACTCACTGTTAATACGGTCTCAGCAAGTTTTATACTCTCCTTGCAATTCCCTTTACCTGCAAGGATTTTACTCCTAAGTATTTGGCATTTGAGACGGACCTTTGGGGTAAGGTCTTTCCTCTCTTCAATAGATTCAACGATCTGTAAAGCATTATCAAATTGAGTTTGGTACAGGAGCTCTTCAACCTGTTGGAAATTTTCAGTTTCCAATGTATTTCCCCTTTCAGCAATTCCTTAAGCTATTAAAAAGTCTCAATGGATTTATGTAATTTGTTGTACATCATAAGATCAGTTAGAATAGATCCAAGTCTAATTCTATTTAAGTGCTTTGAGCTCAACTTCGAAAGTAAGAAAATTTTTTCTTTTCAATCTGACTTTGGTTTAGATACAACTTAGATTTTACGAAGTGGCGTTAAGAGCATTATTTAGTTTGAGCTACTGCAGATTTTCGATCTGTTTTCTCAAATCGTGTATTCTGATAATATCATCAAAACCGAGATAAAAAAAAGGGAAAAAAAGGATTACTTCCTTTTATTAATTATAGTAATCACTCCAAGGATTAATAATAGAGGAATTACTGTGAAACCAGGAGAGGAAGTTCCAACTTCTTCTTCAGCAACAGTCCATAAGCTAAAATGAGTAGTGTTACAATAAAGTATATCACCTTCGATCCATTGATTTTTTGGTGCTTCCCAAGAGTCAGAGGTTTCATTAAAGAACATGAATTTTAGTTTCGCAAGGTTACTAATATTGAGCTGAATTCTAATTTGATTTGTAAATTGATATGAGAAAGTTGCATTGAGACCAGCAGATTGGTTTAGCTCAATTGACATGGTTTGCGTGCGAATTTGATGTTGTTCTTGCTTCATCATCTTAGAAGTTTTTTCATATTCATTTATTGTTACTTCAGCGCTGTTATTTAGCTGTAATTGGATCATAAATCCAGCTTGTGTCTTGATTTGGTATTGATTTCCAGTTTGAACCATAAAAGCCGTTCCGTTATTTGAATTGAACGGAGTTCCAGGGGTAGGATTTTGAGTTATTTCCAGATTAGGAGCGATAACTGTCCAAACTGAAAAATGATCGGTGCTACATAAGACACTGAAACCATTAGAGGTGCTTTCGACCCAATTTTGATGTGCATATTCCCACTGAAATGATTCTTCATAATAATAAGCCCATCTGAATGTTGAAACATTACCAAGTTCACTTAATTCACTGTGTGTATAATTCCTATTCATAGTTGCATTCATAGCGACGGTACCATTAAGTTTAATGTTCATGAATCTGTTTACTGAGCGTATTTGATTCGGTAGAAGCCCAACAGGATTACACTCTGATTCATTCAACCTCAATTGAACACTTTCATTTGTTTGGATGCGAATGTGATTACCAGCTTGAGTACGTAAGTGAGTACGATTACCTGCTGTAATATTTGTACGAGTACCGTTATCAATGTTCATCCAAGGATCAATTGGTGCATCTTCAGCCTCCTGTAGACGTTTCTTTATGAAATTGTTTGATCCAACACTCTGAGTGATAGTGGTCAATAATAAAAGTCCTATTAGTAAAACTAGAGGAATTAGATAGTTTTTTTTCATATTTAATCATTCCTATAACTGTGAACTTAGTTCGTAAAAATAACTAAGTCATTTAGTATATCAAGAATCAAATATAAGTTATTTGAGGAACACTTTTTTTTTGGTTTCTAGATATTTCCAGTCCTGTTTCTAATGTTTGAAAACTCATCTGTAACACTAAACTAACAGGTAAGTAATTATTCTTGATATTAATTCGTTTTTCTCCGTCTATCAAGTGCCTTAAGTAAGGTATCACGCTTTTGAGAATTGAGAATATACCGATCATTTCTTA
>JAUUVJ010000426.1 GCA_030589605.1 Candidatus Hodarchaeota archaeon
GGACTTTCAACACCTGTTGAGCTGTTTGTGCTGGTAGTTGTAGATAATTTTTGGATGTTTTCACTGAATGGTACAGCTTATTATATCGGATCCATTTGTTTTTCTTAAAAAGCTCCTGACGAACCATGTAATTACTCTCATTGTAGAGGTTCTTTGAGAGATGACAGAGGAATGAGATTGTTTGATGTGATTTGATCCAAGTTTGCTCAGTACGAACAATTATCATTGGTTACTTCTCACTCCGAGCGAATTTTATTGAACACCCGTTATTTGAGGTAACGATAACATCCCATTTGACGATGTTATTTGCCTTTTCTCAAACGCTATCTGAAATTGTCCATTTTTAGGTTTGTATTTTGGGATTCGTGGTTGAGCGAAATACTTCTCTGGGTGTACGTTCCAATCAGTACTTGCTGCAAAAAAAGACTTCCATGCTTTATCCACTAGCTATAAAACTTTTCGAGCCGTCGATAACGGTAATTGTTGGAAATTTGGGGAACTATATAGTTCTTGCTGAAACTTGCATGTTTGTAACCATTTCTTTTGATTAAAGTAAGCCTGTCTAACCAGATAATTTGCTTCATTATACAAATTCTTTGACACATGACATAGCTGTCGGAGTTGCTCTGTTGATTTTAACCAAATCCTCTCTGTTCTAAATACTCTCGTCTGGTTGGTCAAGAAACATCACTTTTAAATTAATTAATATGAAATAAGCTTCTTTCTAGATATTTAAGGAGTGATCATGAAAAAAAATCATGTTTTTCCTTATAACCACCTTAGAATGAAATAGCTCAAGTTTGTTTGCTCCCTTTTAATGTCGTGGTTGTTTCCTACATTATTTTCAATCCGTATTCATACATTAGCTGCTCTGCTTTTAGCTTCTGTCCTATTTTTTATATTATGAAGTGAAAGACTACCAAAATCTAAACAAATATCAACTTACATCAAATATGTGTAATTTCCTTTTTTTTGAAACTCGTCAGATGAAGAAAAATTTCTGATGTATTGACATAAAACTTAATAAAACAAAAATGAAGTTGGTTAAAATAAGCATATTTAATTTCATGGTGTAATAAAAATGAGCGTGAGAAAAAGCAAGAAACGTGAAGATTCACCTATGCCTGCCACCGGAGCGGGTCTTATTAGGTTTTACTCTGAAGCAGACTCACCGGGTATCAAATTCAGTCCGTACTGGACTGTTGGAGTAGCTGTTGTTTTTGTTCTTGCGGTATTAATTTTAAACATTCTTCAATTAAACAGTTAGATTCGAAAATTCTTCTAATTCTTTACTAATCAATAAAAGGAAAACTGTTCAATTAATATAAAAAAAAAGAAATTAGCAGTCGAATAGGTGGATATAAATGATTAAGGACATTCCAATTTCTAGGGTAATGACTAAGAGGGATAAAGTCATTACTATGAATATCCCTGGGAATAGAGAGATTCTTATTGAAACAATTAGAGAGACAGGTTTAAGTGTGTATCCTGTACTAAAGAAGAATTCAGGGGAATTGGCCGGGATTGTTTCACGATCTGATCTTTTTAGAAACCCTGATGAGACTCAAATATCTCTTCTGATGAATAGGAATGTATTTACATTAACTCCGACTGATAAAGTTATTATAGCTGCGAAAGTTTTCGCTCGTGAGATATTCCAAAGAATACCTATAATCGATAATAAAGAAAATAAAAATCTTTTAGGAGTTATTTCTCGAAATGATCTAGTAAAAAAAGTAATTGTACCAGCTAAAATTCAGGCTGACGTTGAACCTTATTATAACAAGAATGTCACCGCAATATGGGAAAGAACTCCTGTTCCAGTCGCAGCAAAAATACTTCGTTCTTGTCATCAAAAAGGAGTCCCAGTTATTAATGAAAGCAAATTGATAGGGATAATCACCCAACATGATTTTTTGAAAGTTGCAGAAATCTTAGATTCACAAAGTAAAAGTTTAACTGGTCACGGAACCGAAAATAATGGCTCTTCTTGGGATAGTGAATCAGTATTAATCATTGGTTCAAAAACTTTAACATTACCACCTGATTTAAAAGTTAACGAAATAATGGAGAAAAACCTCGAAGTTTGTTATGAGGGAAGTACAATAGGTGAAGTTTCAAAGAAAATGAGCTTGAAAGAAATTGATCAGATTCCAGTTGTCAATGCAAGTGGTGATCTATTGGGTATTATCAACCAGAAAGATGTAATAAAAGCTTACGTCGATTTATATTTTGATTCAAACATTCCAGAATAAAAAATCAAGTTTTTGAACCTCAGTTTAACGAAATGACTATTCAATAACTTGAAATAACAAATTACTATTTATTTCAGAAAGTGAAAAGCACTGATGTATTCCATAGCAATTCCTGATTCTGCTGTCATTGATTGTACTGATATCCGTTCTAAAACCGTAAAGATCTTTCAAATTGCTAGAACCGCAGCTATATTCAGAATTAAAGATATTTTTATTTATCATGATCCATTCTTACCCCCGTCTCGTGCAAATCGGGAGAAACGGGTGATGACAAGAATTTTACAATACATTGAATGCCCTCAATATCTCAGGAAAAGATTTTTTCCCCTTTCTCGAGATACTGCAGCTGTTGGTGTTCTTTCACCCTTAGCAACACCACATCACACTAGATCCAAGGAATTAAAAGAAAATGAAATACGTGAAGCTGCGATTTTTCTTAATCAAGGGCGCGCAGTAGCGGATGTAGGGAGTACACAGCTTTTAGAACTTATTTCTTCTCCTAAAAAAACGCTGAAAGATCGAACTCTTAGACTTACTGTCATGGTAAAGAAAATAGATAATAAATATAAAGCAAGAATTCTTAATAAACCACCAGATGGTAAGTACTGGGGTTATTCAGTCCATTCTTCAACTGCAGCTATTGGTAAATTTTTATCAAATAGATCAGAGTACAAAATAGCCACATCAAGATATTGTCAACCAATTTCTTCTTTATCAATTGATAAGAAAAAAACTAAGAACATAATAGTTGCCTTTGGTGGACCATACAAAGGAATTCCTAAGATGGTAAAAGCTGAAGGAAAAAAAACCAGTGATATATTTGATGGATGTTTCAATGTACTGGAAAACTATGGAACAAGAGGTTTGAGACTGGAAGAGGCAATGATGATTACTCTAAGTAAACTCGAAATGAATCTGAAGTAAGCTCAATACCTTTTTTTTCACTTAGTATTGTTGTTTGTAGAAATATCGAAATAATAAGACTAAGATTCCGATAACTAGAAAAAAAATTATTATAAAAGGT
This sequence comes from Candidatus Hodarchaeota archaeon, assembly GCA_030589605.1. GTDB lineage: Archaea > Asgardarchaeota > Heimdallarchaeia > Hodarchaeales > Hodarchaeaceae > Hodarchaeum. The sequence goes on from JAUUVJ010000426.1 coordinate 3,280, forward strand.
AATTCTGGAATATTTGTTGATGGTGGAATTGTTGAACCAAATAATTCAGCGCTTTTAAATAAAAATGAATTGAAAAAC
>JAUUVJ010000423.1 GCA_030589605.1 Candidatus Hodarchaeota archaeon
AAAGAAAAAACAAAGCAAACGATTTGGATATATTGGGGAAAGTTATGTCATAGATTTTTATCCTCAGGGTAAGTCACTAAGCCGTAAACGTTTTAATGATTATAATCCACTTGCTGTCGTTATCACAACTAATTTCTTTCAATTTTATGATGTTATCTTAAGTGTTGAATCAAAATTTACAGCTGGAGATAAATTAAAGATTAACCCTAGGAATAATAGTATTTTACATTTAGATAAACTAGATTATAGTCAGCTTTCTAATTCAGCCTTAAATCAACTTCCTTCTATAGTTCAGGAAATTGTATCCGCTTTTGAAGATAGTTATGTTTCATTCATCAATCAAGCTCATCCACTTACCACTCAAATGCATCAACTGAGTCTATTGCCTGGTGTTGGTCAAAAAAGAATGTGGGCAATTTTAGAGGCAAGAAAAAAGGCTTCTTTTTCATCATTCAATGATTTCTCTGAAAGAACAGGGATATCTGATCCAAATACTTTATTTTCAGGGCGTATTCTTTTAGAACTTGAGAACTCTCCCAAATATCGTTTATTTACAAAAAAACCAAATGAAGTATGATTAAGAGTGGATTTCTTACGGTATCTAGAAAAAGAGGAACTAAAGAAATATACAAATGCATTAATAGAAAGTTATGCTATTATTACACATAAATCTCACGGACAAAATTTTGTAATAAGAAAAAGTCTTATTGATGATCTCATTTCAACAGTAAATTTAGAAGAAGAAGATATTGTTGTAGAAGTGGGCGGTGGAATTGGTACAGTAACTTATTACTTACTGCAGAAATGTAAAAGAATTTTTTTATACGAGATGGATCCTATTCTTTCCAGTGTAATACTAAAAGTTTTCAATGATTATAAAACAAAATTAGATGTTAATTCAGGAGATTTTCTTTTACAAGATATTCCTAATCATAATAAATTGGTATCTAATCTTCCCTATAATATTTCTTCTCCTTTTATAAAAAAAATTACTGAAATGAAGCATCGTCCAGAAATTCTGGCTGTAACATTTCAAAAAGAATTTGCTGATCATCTTTGCGCAGAACCAGGAGATTCAGCATACAGTCGCCTCTCAGTTCACTCCTCTTTCTTTTACAAATTTACTATCATTAAGACCTTTTCATCCCATTATTTTTTTCCTTCACCAAAGGTTCAATCTAGTATTGTCCGAGGAACGAGATTGACTTCTCCAGAAATTGTAAAAGATCCTGATTTTCCTACATTCTTAACAAACCTCTTTTGTCGTAAGCATAAAAAAGTAAGAAATAACTTACAGATTTATTCCAAGCAATACGAACGTAAATTACGTAAGAATTTTATGAAAGAGGTTGATAATCTTGAATTCTATTCAAACCAACCTAAAAATCTTTCTCCAAATGAAATTCTTAGACTATTCCAAGAATTTAAGTCATTAATGAAATCTTTTTGAATTAATATAGTATGAATTTGAGATCAGGGTATAGCTGGATAGATTAAAGGAAATCCTGCTAAGAAGAATGGCACGGTAACTATAATAAAAACTATTCCAGTTATCAAAAGATTAAATTCAAAATCCCTTTTATTACGTATCAATCTATCACCAAGTTGTACAATAATCATTGTAAGAGAGATTGCACGAACTATCCATGCTGTAAGAATGAGTATTGTCCAGAATATTTGATCTCCAGATTCAATTAAGAGTTGCCATCCCCGAATATAATCATCCCATTGGCTTTGTATGAGTATTTTGTTAAAATCAAATATCATAAGCTATTCACAATATATAATAGGGGGAAAATCCTTTTAGAATCCCAAAAACTAAGTAATACTATAGGTGTTCAAAATTGAAAGATTGTAATATTATTTACAGGATAACTTATCCAAGAATTTGGACACGTAAATTGAACTTCTATTAAGACTTTTTTTGTTTAAAACAAGAAATTCGTTAAAAAATAAAAAACATATTGAAAAAGTGGAGATTAAATAGTAATTGAAGAGGGATTAACCCCCCCTTCAAGATTTCTTCTGAAAAGAAACCAGAATCAGAAAAAAAGATTTAAAGGTAACATAATTGTAGCCTAATCGAACGAAATACATCACTACAACCTCCCAGCGAAAAAATGAAGTATTTAATCCTGCTTTTTTCTCTGGAATATACCTCAGAATTAAGAATACAATGATCGAAAAAAGGCGGTAATATATCCTTGGAACTAGAGATTGTGGAACAACAGGAAAACTATGGAAAATTCATCCTCTCTGGTGTAACACCTACATTTGCAAACACATTGCGAAGAATGATTATGAGCGAAGTTCCCACGATTGCTATTGATGAGGTAATCATAATAGAAAACACTACCCCACTTTACGATGAAATAGTAGCTCATCGTTTAGGTTTAATTCCACTTAAAACTGATTTAGAAAACTATGTTCTACCAGAAATGTGTGAATGTGGAGGGCAAGGCTGTACATCTTGTGAAGTGTCGTTAACTTTAGAAAAATCAGGTGAACAAGATGTCGAAGTAGTTCTTTCTAGTGATTTAATATCTCAAGATTCCAAGATAACTCCTGTGCATCCCAATATTCCAATTCTTAAAATGTCTAAAGATCAAAAAATATTCCTCGAGGCAATAGCTCGTCTAGGTAGAGGCTCAGTTCATGCGAAATGGCAACCTATCTCAACAATTTCTTACAAATATTATCCAATTGTAACTTTTAATTTAGATAATTGTACATTTTGTGAGGATTGTGTTGAAATATGTCCACGAGATATTATTAAAATTAAAGATGAAAAAATCAAAGCGGTTAATATCATTAATTGTAGTTTGTGCAATCAATGTGTTGATGTATGTGAACTAGATGCTGTCTCTGTATCTACTACCAATGACAAATTTATTTTTGTTATTGAGAGTACTGGAGCTCTTTCACTAAAAACTATCGTGATTGAAGCTCTTAGATTATTGAAAGAGAAAGCTAAAGAATTTAAGGTTCATGTTGATGAATTTTAGAAGAGGGATTCAATGAAAACCAAAGGTAGAACAGATCCAGAAAAAATAACGCTTATCAGAAATTTAAAGGGAGTTGCAAGGCTGAATGAAGTCAAAATTTGGTCTATATTAGCATCAGAATTATCTAGACCAAATAGACAGCGAATCGCCGTAAATTTATCTCATTTGAATAGAGTATCGAAACCTGGAGATATTTTATTAATTCCAGGAAAAGTATTAGGCGCAGGGTTCTTAAATCATAAAATAGAAGTCGCTGCTGAATCATTCTCTATTTCAGCAAAAACAAAGATTAACAAAATCGGGGGTCAATGTCTAACCATTGAAGAACTAATAGCAAAAAACCCTAAAGGAACCCATGTTCGTTTGATAAAATAAGAAAACTACTGAGGAAGAAATGATGTTAGATAATCAAATTGAGAATACAAACGTCGTAACAGCTGAAAATGCAGTGATAGGTCGGCTAGCCAGCATTATCGCAAAACGTTTGCTGAATGGAGAGAGTATAATTATTGTTGACGCAGATAAAGGAATAATATCTGGAAAAGCAGATTTCACCGCAGCAAAATATCGTGGAAGATGGAGGATTAA
>JAUUVJ010000289.1 GCA_030589605.1 Candidatus Hodarchaeota archaeon
CATATGACTTCTAATGTCAATACGATAAATAATTGAGACTTTCAATTTTCTAAAATAGAAAAATCATTGCTAGCATTAGTGATCACAAAATATAGATTGAATAATGATGTTGTGAGCAGTAGGTTCTTCAACACGAAAACAATTTCTTGGGTGATCTTTTAGAGCTTATACACTTTCATTGATTGATAATAGAAACGATAAATGGGATCATCCTTCTCCAAATGAGCGTTTATCAGTTCAAATAGTTTTTCTAATTCGGTAATCTAAGATTAATATTTGTTAAAAGCTCTCTTTCTTTTATCTGCTTATCTTCATAAGTTCTCTCACAATCAGTCATGATAATTCCACCTCTAATCTGATATATGTTTGTAATACCATATTTCCAATATTATTATGAAAAATGATATAATTGTGATAACTAAGGAAAAGATAAAATTAGTAGAAATTATAATAATAAAGAGAAGTCCAGGAATGAGAATTAGTTCAACACCAAGAAACAAGGGGAAAGGCCATTCACGAGAAAAAAAAGAAATAGATTCTCTTTTTCCATATTCTTCCTGAGCTGGAATCTTTATCTCGCAAGTACGACATTTCCATTTAGGGGGATCTTCCACCAGCTGCATTTTGTCACCACATTGATCACAGAGTTTACTTACTAATAACCATGAAGCGTATTCTTTGTTTCGAAACAACCATCCAAGACAAATGAATGAAATTCCTGTTAGTAACACAATTCCCCATGTAATAGAAGAAATAGGGATAATAAGAAAAGAGTTCAGATCGTCTAAGAGTAAACCAATATAAAGGAAAAAGATGATAGGCGCCAAATTGTATCTTATTGCTAGGCGTTCATTTATTGTATCACTTCTAATTTCTCCTGTTATACGTTTATCATCTTTAAAAATATTATAGGGAGATTGTGAATGGATTTTCGGAAACCACAACCGAACTCCGAGTATTGTGGATGAATCTTCCCATAAATGGCCTAGATATCCCCAACTATATCCAATAATCCCAATAATCAAAAATCGTAAATAAAAGCTTAATATATCAAAATTATGTAATGGTGTAATGATTTTTTCTCCTTTCAAGGTATACCAAAAAATATACAGTAGAGAACCATAATAATACCATAGAATTTGTAGAATCACTCCCAATAATGATAAAATAATGATTATTGGTAGGTTTCTAGTAAGTATCTCTAAAAATCCATTCAACGAGTGAGTGATTTCTCGATGACCATAGGAACAATATTTCTTCTGAATGGGTTTTACAATTACTTTTCTATAAACCTGATCTAGTTTATTGGATATTATTCTAGGGTAATATTTATCCTGATCCGGAGTCAAAGATCCCAAATAGACCAGCAAAAAACTAATTAAGATTACTAATCCCCATTCTCTGGTCCAGTTATCGTTTGAAGGTAAGATGAAAACACTATAGATAAAAATAAGCCAAATTCCTGTGTTAATTTCTAAATGTACCCCATTTCTCATAAGAACACTCAACTAATGGCTGATAATGCTACTAGTATGATAAAACCACTCTAAGTCCTAAGCTGGTACTGAATAAAGATATAGAAGGCATCGATCATACTCATCTTCTAGTGGATGTCATTATATTTGTTGCGGAGGGACAACAAAAAAAGGGGATTTTTGCAAGTGATATGTGAAAAGGCAAAAAATTTGTATAGGAATGAAAAACAATGGATATACGATTTTTAAATATTAGAGTAAATTCTCTTTGATCAAAGCGGAGTTTCATTTGATGGCATATATAAAGGGAAAAAATGAAGTTGATTATTACTCTTGGACATTATGGAGAGAATATCTGTCTTTAGAGGATGATCTGATTCAACTTATGGGAGTTATTCCCCCTGATAATCAGAATTTAAACATATGGTCTCCAAAGCTTGCAAATCTTTTGATAATCATTTGTGCACGTTTAGATTCTTGTCTCAAAACAACTCTTAGTTCAAATATCTGTTTCTTCAACACTGCTTTATAATAAGATATATACTTCATGCAAAATGCTAATTACAGTTTTAGAAGTTGTTTGATCATCTTCTTTGCTTTATATAATCCAGCAGGTAAAATTCGATAAGTTCTCCCACTAATTTCTACATAATTTCTCCATGGTCTTCTTCTAAAAGCCTTGTCAAAGTTCTCGGCGCTAATATTGCAACTTTCCAAAATTTTTTCTAATTGGGAACGGGAAAATGTTTGCTTATTATTTTGAATATTGTTATAATACAGTGAGAGAAGACTAATAATACGCTGGTTTTTCTTGATATTATCTGATTCAAACTGATATGAAAATACTGGTAAATTTATGGAAGAAGGTATGTTAAAAATTTCTTTCACAAAACTAGGGTCAATATCCATATCATCTGCAATTTTTTGGGCTTCAACAGGAATTCCAACACTTAAATATGGATATAAATATTCTGCAAGATCCGCTCCTTCAGAAGTGGGAGCATAGGTCATTCCTCCATGGGTTGGCTTCTTTTGAAGTAAACCTTGTGCTACAAAGGCATTTAATACTCCTTCTACTCCTCCTCTCGTTTTTCCAATCAACCAACGACTAATTTTGGTGGATGGAGTATGTTTATTTGGGTGACGATCAAGTTCCTTATATGTAGCATATAGAACTGCTCGCTCTTTCTCTGTTAATCTATATATTTTTGATTTAAATGATATCAAACTATTGTTTTCCTTTTCAAATCAAGTTAATTATCAAAACACATTAGGATAATAGAAATAAAGTAGTTTGTTACCGATAGTTTTATAAATAATTAGTAAATTTATCTTCTTGAAGAACAACTAATAATATTCTAATTAAAATATGTTTTATCAATTAAAAGGTTGTGTTAATTATTCCCAACAATGTTCTTGCTACAAAGGTAGCAAAAATGAAGCGAGAACTCGAAGGAGAAAAGAGCCGCAGACAATTATCATTCTTTATTGAGGAAAATCAAGGTTTAACAAATTATGAAATTTCTCAACGATTACAATGGTCTAGAGGAAAGGTCGCATACCACTTAACGAAACTCCTAAATAGAGGAGAAGTACGGTATGAGACCCCACCTGCAAACCCTCATCCGAAAAAGCGATATTACATCGTTAAGTGGGATGAAATGATTGACTGGAGTAAAATTCCCCCTGAGAAACGCCCTCCAGAGAATTCTACCTAGTATTACCCCTTTTAATCAGCAAAAAGATTGAATTCTGTAGCTATTCTAAAGATACCTGCTTTTTCATTCAATAAATCTTATTTCTGTTCAATTTTTCTTTCGTTTTTTTATCATTATGCAAATTTCTAAATTTGAGAAAAATTATTGACATCCAAGGTGATAAAATTCATTACAAGGAAATTCTTCACGATAAATAGAAAACCTCCCAAAAGAATAACGGCCACTGTTAATATGTAGTATCATGAATTATGCTTTTAAATGTTGAGTATTCTTAATGGTTTATTTAGAAAAATTATCATGAACTCAGAAATCTACCCTGCTTCGTTCGTGGTAACAAAAAGTCTCTTAGGATCTTCCTTAAGAATTATTTCATAAGAATGAAATCGATGAAATTCTTTTTTAATTATGAGTGATGGTTCAAAATATAAAATCTTCTTGACATAAACTTAGAACATTGGACCTTAAAAATGAAAATGCAATTGAGGGGATGTGAAAGTGAGGACAAGTGAAACGGGTAATAAGAACTGAACGATTTTGGATAAAACCAAATAAATCCCTTAGTAAATTATGTCATTTATCAAAGAACCTTTATAATGAAACTAATTACTTAATACGGCAAGCGTATTTTAATACAGAAAACTGGGTAAGAACAAGTGAATTTAAGTCTCAACTCATAACCTCATCGAACTTTTCAAGTCTCCCACTTCCAACAGCAGAAAGGATATTACAATTAGTAGATATTGCTTGGAAGTCTTTTTTCCGTGCGTCAACAGATTGGAAAACACACCCTGAAAAATATTTTCAGAAACCTCGTATTCCGAAATATAAAGAGAAGTCGGGTCGATTCATCTTACCTTTTGCTAAGAGTCAGATTTATTTTGTTGAAAATGATGTAGTATTACCCTCGATTACTGGAATACGAATTAAAACAAGAATTCATTCAAAGAACCAAATATTGGGTGCTAGAATAGTACCCAAAGGAGTAGGATATGTCTTAGAATTGATGTATGTGAAATATATTCCCGTAATTCAACAAAAAGCACCTAAGAATGTTGTAGGTATTGATATTGGAGTAGTTAACCTCATAACCATGGTAAACAATATTGGGAAGAATCCAATTACTGTTAAGGGTGGGGTAACTAAATCCATTAATCAATATTACAATAAAGAACGAGCAAGATTACAAAGTACATATGATAGGCAAGAAATTAAAATAGGAAAACAAATACTGAAGTTAAATGATAAGCGGAATCGAAAAATATACAATTTTTTCCACGAAGTAAGCCGTTTTATTATCGAATGGTGCTTTAACAACAAAATAGATACAATTATTATGGGACGAAATAAGAATTGGAAGCAGAGAATCAAATTAGGAAAAAAGACAAATCAAAACTTCATCTCGATCCCCTTCTATCGTTTAATAGGAATGATCACATATAAAGCTCAAGATGTTGGAATCCGCGTTATTCAAGTACGAGAAGATTATACAAGTAAATGTAGCTTTTTAGACAATGAACCTATTAGAAAACGATCTAAGTATGAAGGAGAGCGAGTGGCACGAGGATTATATCGTTCAAAGAATGGTATATTCATTAATAGCGATGTCAATGGAGCGTATAATATCATTAAAAAAGAAGTCCCAAACGCGTTTAGCCAAAAGGTTACAGTAGATGGGATAGAGGATGTGGGGTTACATCCAGTAAGATGGAAAGCGAATGGGCAACCAGTCGCTTGTTAAGATCTTACAAAAACAGAATTACTTGAGTTGAATTCGTTTTAACCTTATATAAGTGTTTCGAACCAACATCTAGAGCATTAAATCATTTTTCAGACCAAATTTTCCCTCTTTGTGCAATGGTTTTCCACATTCAATCATTTAAATGTCATGATCCTTTAGAGATGTTTGAAATTTACCAAAATCTTGATTCGATAAAAGATCTTTATTTTTAGTCGATTTTCGGCTTTTTCGAATATTTAAATGAAAACCAGAATCACTTTTGATGAAAACACCAAATCCCAATTTAAATCGAGTATTATCACGGGTTAAAAATAACATAATTATTGAACATTCCTCGCCTCCTAACGAAAAAAGACATCAAGTAAAGGTAATTGACCCTCAGCGTGAGTTTATTACTACAATTTTCCTACCTGCCCGTATTCCTGACATTTCTAACTTTTCTAATCTTTCACACACTGAAATATTAGGTACTCTCCCTCCTGAAGCGTTAAAACTATTTGATAGGTTACGAAAACCTCAAAAAACATTAGTATACTTATGTAGATCTGGCGGGAAAGATATCATCATTCTAACACCTACCGGTGGAGGAAAAACCGAAGATGTATTGCTTCATGGGTTGGATTGCGTCTATGCGGATGATGACAAGTACATATTAGCATTTGTGCATTCTCGAGGTTTAGCGCGAACTCATAAACAAAAATTCACCCGATTAAGTAAACAATTGACTGAAGGATTAGAATTTTATGGTGGGTACTTTTATGGAGATAAAAAGGGGAAAAGTTTGCTTCGGGAAGGTATGAAACCATTTTCATTTCTTAATATCACTCCTTTAACCTTTGTAGGGTCTTTAATAAAAA
>JAUUVJ010000173.1 GCA_030589605.1 Candidatus Hodarchaeota archaeon
ACAGTCTATGGTTTATTTTTCGATTGTGGAAATCGAGCAATGATAGTAGGAGACAGATTTGAACAATATACCAGTAAATACTCAAACCATCTTGATAAAATTCCATATTTAATTATCATTTCAGGTGGAGAAGTTAATTTTCAAGAATTTCCGATAGTTAACTTCAGTACAATTTCTAGCATAGCAGAAAGAGTTACTACAACGTGTTGAGACATTTAGATTGAGAATAGATAAAAATGTCATTCATCTACACAGCTCTCGGAATTTCAACATTTCCTCAGGAATTAAAAACTCTTATTATAAGATATCTGTGTTTACAGATCATAGTTTCTGGAATTTATTTAAGTTACTCTTGGATCTCTCTTTATTACATTTCGGTCTTAGATTCTTTTTCAATATTTGGAACAATCGTAGCGATCGGAATGATATGTGGAGCATTGTTAGATATTCCGTTAGGACTTCTTACGGATCGTTTTGGTCAGAGAATTGCTTTTTGTTGTGCTCTTGTTTGTTTAGCTCTTTATTATTTCGGGTTAATGTTTGCTACTAATACAATCGATTTACTTCTACTTGAAATAATTGTAGGAATATATTCAGCTCTGATTTCTGGTTCATTTATTGCTTGGTTCATGAACTCATGGGAAGTATTAGCTGCAAAAGAGACTGAGAATGAATTATCGTTTCGAACTGTGATGGGAAATATAGATTTTGCAAAAACATTAATTATTGCCCTTATCACTCTTATTGGAGGTTACTTCCTGCAACAAAAAGAGTCTATTCCTCAAATGATTTTTTTCTTTCAAGGTTCAATCGCAGCACTAGGAATTCTTTTGGGATTCAAATTCATTTCTCCTCCTAGCTTATTACGAAGTGATATGGCTGCTGAAAAGACATATATAACAATATCTAGCAAAAGAAAACCAGATAGATTTTTATTTGTCAGAGAAAAGTATTTTCGAGTATTGCCTTTTTTTCTAGCGTTCTCTATCCTAGTATTTTCTTCAACCTCTTTTAGTACGTTAATATTTGCTCCATTGATTTATGATATAACAGCAATTTCCAATAATTTCCATCAAGCTGATATTAAAATTTCTTTTGTTTCAATCTCTCTTTTACTAATTTCCATTGTTCGTGCAATTTCAGATTTTCTTTTTGCTATTGCTAGTCGATTTTCTGGGAGAGTTACTTCTTTTATCAAATCTCCTTATAATGGACTTCGATCTATCTATATTATTACGTTTCCAGTAGCTTGGATTGCTAATGTTTGTGTCTTAATGATAGATTTTCCTTCTGAAATTCAAATAATTTTGATATTCTTGTTATTTCTGATTAGAATTATATTATTAGGTCTTTCAACAGGTTTATATTGGCAATTTTACCTCCAAATCACTTCACCAGAAACTAGAAGTTCTCAAGAGAGCTTGTTTAACACGGTCAATATGACAATATCAATTTTAGGATTTGGATTGATAGGAATTATTATTGAAATGTATGGATTTATCGAATCGCTATTTTTCTTATTTATAGCTAGTACCTTAGGTATAGTTTTGTTATTTATAGGAAGTAGGTGTCAATTACCAACGAATGAATTCATTGTCTTGTAACTAGCGATCTGACAAGGGAGATCCACAGTTTCATCAGGCTGATTAAAGACACGCTCCTCAAAACAGATATATCACTAATCGATAGAGATATTATGCGTCACTTTCAGGGATCTCTTCAAATGTGTGTGTCTCCTATAAATAGGAGGAGGACTTACATTGTTTTTATACTACAGTAAAGTATATCCAAGGAATGCTGAATAGTATGACAACCGAGCTAGTTTAAATGGTTTCAGACTCCATTCAAATCATAAATACATCTAATTTGAGTTGTTGTTGATTTAGTTAAAGAGAAACGCGTAATTACTAGTTTAACGATGTGAGAACAACTAAATCTTCTTATTAGTCGTAATTCCTCCCACCATTGAAATGGTGGGTTTCCTTACTAGAGTTTTTATAAAAAAAAAGAGTAAAAAGGGATATCTGAGAAATAAACGATCTATACCTTTTTAGGTTATACATATTCATTTCTAGTAGGAAAGCTATCTCCTCGAGCAGAAAGAACCTTTCTTATAGCAGCTTTAAAATCATCAAATGTTACTGATGTACGCTTCTCTCGAATTGCAAACATTCCCGCTTCTTGGGTCATCGCACGAATATCTGCACCAGATGAACGTGTTGCTTCGCTAGCTAGATAAGAAAAATCAATATTTGGATCGATATTCATTAATCGTGAATGAATCTTAAAGATTTCACGTTTTTCTTCTTCATTTGGTAATGGGACTTCGATATGACGATCAAATCGCCCTGGTCTTAACAGAGCAGGGTCTAGTATATCTACTCGATTAGTTGCACCAATAATCTTAACATCTCCACGAGGAGAGAATCCATCCAATTCACTAAGCAGCTGCATCAGGGTTCGTTGCACTTCTCGATCGCCACTAGTAGCAATATCCAATCTTTTACTACCAATTGCATCTAGTTCATCAATAAATAGAATGCTAGGTGATTGGTCTCGAGCAAACGAAAAGACTTCTCTAACAAGTCTTGCTCCTTCGCCAATATACTTTTGAACAAGTTCAGATCCAATTACCCGTATAAAAGTTGCTTTTGTTTCGTGAGCTACAGCTTTTACCATCAGTGTTTTTCCTGATCCAGGGGCCCCATGAAGTAATACTCCTTTTGGTGGTTCAATACCAATCTTTTCAAATAGTTCTGGTTGCAATAATGGTAATTCTACAGTTTCACGGAGTTCAAGTAATTGCTTCTTTAAACCCCCAATATCTGTATATGTTTCTATAGGTTTATTTTCAATTTCCATAGAACGGACTAGCGGATCTCGAGATTGAGGAAGAACTTCAAGAATCGCAAAGTTTCTCTGATGAAGTGCTACTCGAGTATTCGGTGTTAATAGACCTTGTGGAATCGAAGAATCGATCACAACCACAAAAGAAGGACCTGTTGAACTTTTCACGATAGCTTTACCATTTTCTAGTACTTCTTGAATTGTACCTGTAAATAATGGTGGTTGACGGAGTTTCTGTAATTCAAGCTTAAGATTATCTCGTTCTTCTTCCAATTTATTACGCTGGACTTCAAGCAATTGCCGCTCTGTTTCTAATGCACGTATTCTTCGTTCCATTGTTCTTGTGTAACTATCAGAGAATTCATCAAAGGAACCCTTTTCTTTATCCACAGTGTCAGGCATGAATTTCCCTACTTATTTGTTCTATTTCTTTCATTTATAAAGGAGGTAATAAAAAGTTTCTTTCTAATATAGACAGAGATCGAGTGATTTGGTTTGCGATTAGCTATTAAAGTTAAATTATTCATTTCCCTGTTAAGATCTCATATCAAAGCATCCTTTATTTTCTTTTGCATACGAACATTGTTGAAAGTTGCTGGGATATTTAAGATCAAAAATATCGCTAATTCGTAAAAGCTTATATTATCAAAAGATGTTGATCCATGGTTCGAATAAATAAACAAATAATAGAGTTTGAAATAGCATCATATAAGGTTTCTAAACAAAAGGGAAGTTGCTTATTTGAACAGGATGCAACAATGTGAAATGTGTGGAAGTGAAGCTCCCGTAACTCTTGTTGAAATCGATCATGTGGAATTGTATGCCTGTCCTAAGTGCGCAAGATTCGGAAAACCTGTAACACAGCGGGTTAAGAAAAAACCAATAATCTCTACCCACCTGAAAAGACAGAGTAAGAAATTCCCCCCAAAACGAATTAAACCACCTAAAAAAGATTTTTTACATGATAAAATCTTAGTAGATGGTTATGGTGCCATAATTAGCGAACGTAGGAGAGAGCGTGGATTAGGTCGAGCTGAATTTGCACGAATAATTAAAGAAAAAGAGACATTACTTGCAAGAATAGAAACAGAAAAAGTTTTACCTACAGATCGAGTAGTTGCTAAAATTGAGCGTGAATTAGATATTGAACTGAAAACGGAAGTTAGTGATGAAAGTACACCCGTTGCTGATTTTATATCTAAGTCAACGACATTAGGATCAATAGCAAAAATTAAACGAAGAAAAAGTAAAGATTCTTCCTGAAATTAGTATCTATATTTGTTCAATATCAAGAATTTCAATATCGAAGTTCAAGATAAACTTTAACAACTTGGTTCAACGACGTCATAGATGGATATTTATGGTTTTTAACCATATCTTATCTAGTAAAATGGTTGAATAAGCCATCTTCGTAAATAATCACTGATAAAGAGAAGATAAATTTGGTTATGCTTGATCCTCTAGCCAATGCAATGTCGACAATTGCTAATGCTGAAATTCTTGGCCGTAAAGAAGTTTCCATCAAACCTGCAAGTCGAATCATTGCTAATGTCCTACGTGTAATACAGAAGTATGGGGCTATTGGCGAATTTGAAGTTATGGAAGATCTTTGGATTATTTCAGTCCAACTTCTTGGCCGTATCACTAAGATCGGGGTCATTAAACCCCGCTATCCAGTTCGACTAAAAGATTATGTTGAATGGGAAAAGAGATTTCTCCCTGCTCGAGATATGGGGATTTTAGTTGTTTCTACTTCTGAAGGAGTAATGTCTCACCAAGAAGCGAAAGAACGAAATCTTGGCGGAAGATTATTAGTCTACGCCTATTAATGTCATAAGAAGGTAGTATTAATGAAACATTATTCTGTTGAAAGGGTCGTAGAAATTCCAAAGGATATTGCAGCCACTCTTGATCCTGTAAGAGGAGGAAAGCATGTAAAGATAAAAGGATCAAAAGGCGAGCTTGAGAGAACTTTCAAACGTTTACAGGTACATTTTACTCTTGAAAGTAACAAGTTTATTATTCAAAATCACTTTGGAAACAAAACGGAGGCAGCTATGGTTGGAACCATTGCAGGTCACCTCTCAAATATGATAAAGGGAGTAACAGAAGGATTCACTTACAAAGTTCGTATAATAACTTCGCATTTCCCCGCAACTGTAGAAGTCCAAAAAAATATAATATTAGTAAAAAATTTATATGGAAGACGTGATCCTATACGTATTCCTTTCGATACTAAAGCTGTCAATATTTCTGTGAAAGGAGATATTGTAACCATGACTGGGATAGATATTGAGAAGGTTTCACAAACAGCATCACGGTTAGCTGAATCTACTCGCCTTAGAGGACGACGAAGTAAAGACCCTACTGTCTTTCAAGACGGATTATACGTTGTCTACCCATAGATTATTAACAGAGGTTGAAAAAACTTCTATAATAAGAAGACAAAAAGTTCTTGAAATCATTTGCAGTAGTCTAAGTAATGGAAAAACGAAAATAATATAATTAAACAGTAAGAAATATCTAGAGGTTTTATGGGCCTGTAGCTTAGTCTAATTAGCATTTGAGCTAATTAGGAGGAGCTCGGTTAAAGCGTCCGGCTCATATCACAAGAATGGGTGCAAAATATTACCCTGGTGTGTGAGACACCGGATGATCGTGGGTTCAAATCCCCCCAGGCCCATTATCAAATATAGTGGCATCATAGCTCAGTTAAGGATTGAGATTCTGAATCTTCCTCTGAAAAGGTAGAGCGTCTGGCTGTTATGGTAAATTTATACAAAAATTAACCATAGAAACCAGGTGGTCGCAGGTTCAAATGATAAGTACAATTAGTTCTTGTCTGAAACTCCTGCTGGTGCCGCTACATTCTTTTTTACAATAGAATTCAGATCTTTTCTTCTTTGATATTATTTAGGTTTACGTTACCAATGAAATTTTCTAATACAGGTTGGATCATTGTAAAAGGTACTCCAGCTGTTGCAATGAGGCTACTTACTAGAATCATGTTTAGCTGATCTATTTCTTCTTGGTCTAAAGTTTTATCTGCAAGAAGGACATTTATGAATTGGGAAGTCAATAAAGGAAAATCTGAGTCTGTAATTGCTACTCTATTTAGTACTGTCTTTGTGCTTTGAATGAATGATATTCCCAAATCGGTGGTAGCATTAGTTATCGGTATCTCAAAAAAATCATAATTAAAAAGAAGCTCCTCAACTTCAAAAGGGGAAGGATCTATTTCAGAACTATAAATATCCTGTTTAGTGAAAATCTCTAAGTTAAGTACAAGTTTTTTTTGTTTAAAGATGTTATCACTTCTCAGTAATCTTTTTGTAATTAACCTAACCATATGATAGTATTTTTCATCACAAGCATCACCCAAATAATTAATTGCTTGAAGAATAGTTAGAATGGCACGAGAAAAGTCATTGAGGAGATTAAAATTGCTTACCATAATTTCCCGTCTAAAATCTCGGGTTAATACCATAATTGAAACATGTAACAAATCTTCGAAGAAATGGCCAAAATGTCCTTCTTCATTATTGATAATCTCTTCCAAGCTTTCTTCCAACTCAGATATTTCCTCCTCATCTATTAAATAAACCTTTAGCATTGATTCAAGGACGTTAATGTTTTTTTGTTGAATTCCAGCTGGATATTCTTTTTTATGAATGTATGCAGCTTTCAGGATAGGAATAATGGCTAACCCTTTTCTTTCTGCTAAACCTAGTGAATCATAAATTACTTCAATCAATTCCACTGCCTTTGATAAGTGATAGAATACAAAATCTTCACCTAAGAGATATTCAAGAGCCAGATTAAAAATAGCTCCAAACCATTTTAAATGGAAACTCTTTGAAAAAGAAAAACTAGTAAGAAATATATTTTCAATATGCCACATTTCACGAGTTATTAGAGAAGGATTAGTATAATAACTGTTGAAGATAAAACTCTTCAATTCACGGGATCTTTTATAGTCTATTGAATCAGTTTCTAATACCATATTAGGGAGCCAAGCAGGAATAAGAGAAAGAGTATAGTTAAATGCTTTAGCAAATTCATCTAGATTTTTAATACTGATTTCCCCTTTTTTAAAAGGAGTATGAAATACTGGAGGGGTGATATAGGAATCTTCCTCAAATCCTAGTTCAGAAAGAAAAAAATCTAATAAAGGACTACATAACCCTCTTTTTATCATTTCTACATTTGCATAGACATCTTTTAAGGTAAGTAGCGCAACTTGTGATATTTGTTTTAGAAATTCTACTAATTCGTCCCTGTTAAAACTACCTGATGGTATTATAGCAGCTAACTCTTGAAATAAATCTAAACTGAAAACTAATGAGTTTTTTAAGCGAACTTCCAACCCTCGTTGACGCTGAACTGAATGTAATATTTCATGTAGGATAAGTCCTTTGAGACCACTATTATTTGATGTTTTAAGTAATGGGGATGTTTTTTCTAGCTGAATAAACACAATTTCTTTATCTTCAAAACCATAAGAAAAGGAAGTTTGAAAAGGATTATCAAATAATCTTCTTAGTGAATCAATCTCATTTTGAGGAAAATTCAAAGCAGCTACAAATTTTTTAACTTCATCAGGATTTTCGATATCTGAGAAGCTTATTGTTAAATCGACAATAGGCTCTGTGAGAGAAAGAATAACTGAAGAAGCGATAATTTCCCTTAAATGTTCCTCAAATTCATTAAAAAAATTATGAAAAATAATATTTAGGGAATTAGGTATGTTTTTCATTAGGTTTGTTTCCATAAGGTACATTAATCTCTCTGTTCAATTGTTCACTTAGTATTTCCATTAGTTTCTAGCTAATATTCGTACTCTAAATAAGTAGATCATTTGTACCTAGACTGTTTTTCAATTCTGGATAAAAATCCCTCTAGGTTATTAAAATTGCTAAAAATATAGTC
The DNA here is from genome assembly GCA_030589605.1 of Candidatus Hodarchaeota archaeon. GTDB lineage: Archaea > Asgardarchaeota > Heimdallarchaeia > Hodarchaeales > Hodarchaeaceae > Hodarchaeum. Next base: position 7,777 of record JAUUVJ010000173.1, read on the forward strand.
AATTTTATTCACATGAGGTCATCAACTAGCTCGTTGCCGTAACTAGTCTCCATCGTGAAGGATGTAACCCTACATCCTCTATCCTGTCAGCTTCAACAGCATTCAGGAATGCTTTTTTCAAGATGTTATAAGCACCATTAACATCGGCATTAATAATAGTGCCTGTAGTAGATTTAAACAATCCCC
>JAUUVJ010000175.1 GCA_030589605.1 Candidatus Hodarchaeota archaeon
ACAATGTACCCTGTTATCACTAGACGCTTAATCCGCTTTCTAGCGGTTGGCCGACTTATCTGTAAAGATCGTCCGACTTCAGAATAGGATGGTTTTATTCCTGTGGAATTTTGTTGATAAATATAACTTAAAATTTTTCTCAGTTCTTCTGCTACTGTTGTGATAAATCGTGGTTCAATTTTTTTTGTTTCTTTTTCTAATATATTCACCTCTCTTTCCGTGAAGGTTGCACAATCAACTGATAAAATAGCAATTAGATCATTTAACCTGACTATATCACTCAATTCATATATAAATTGAATACCTTTCTCAAACCCTTCAGTGAGGAAAATGTATTCTAATCTATCGAAAAGTAGAACACTTTTATCCATTATCTTCGCTATTGCTTTTAAAATCTCACTACTACTATTCTTTACATTGAGATGAATTTTTTTTACATTTTCTTCAACAATTTCATTATAGTTATTTTTTTCATTTCTAGAAATAATATAACCATCATATCCAATTTTAATCAGATCCTTAAAGGCATTAAATGACTGCACAGGTGTTCTTTCCTTAATCAGATATACATTCCCATCCTCTGTATTATAATTAAGTGATTGACGTTTAATTTCAGCCTCTTTATCTTTTTCAGCTGTTATGTCTTCACAAATTAGTAAATAGTAAATTGGTGCATTTTCTTCATTTTGCAGAGTAATTATTGTAGTGCGAGCCCAGACAGGAGTATTTTTTAAATTCTTGATAAATTTCAGCTCAGTATTGTATAACGAAATTGATTGCTTAGCCATTTTTTCAAGAAAGGAATTATTCTTACTTTTCTGATCTGGATGCTTGATATCAAAGATAGACATTTGAGTTAGATCACTTTTAGGATATCCTAACATATGACAAAAAGCATCATTTACTTGGGTAAGTCCAAAATCTAAGTCCGTTAAAGCCATTCCAATCGGAGCATTCTCGAAAATAGATCTAAACTTTTCTTCATTTTCTTTAAGTTCATCCTCCATCTCTTTTTGTTTAGTTATATCAGTTGTGATTAATCCTAAGCTATCAGCAACTTTAAAAGCTTTAACAGAGAATATACGATTCCCAAACCTCTGAGGTGGAGCAATTCTTTCAAGAGTTAAAGGAATTCCAGTTTTTAAGACGTTCTTATAGATTTCAACATTTTTTGGATTACTAACAAAGTCTAACATATTTTTACCAAGCATTTTTTCTTTAATAGTTTCAATTCCATAGATATCTAATGCAGACTGGTTAATATCAATTAAATTCAGCTCAGAATCCCAAAGAGTAAACGAATCAGTAGCAGCATCCATAAAACTTCGCAGTTTTTCTTCACTTTCAAAGAATTGTTGTTCCATTGTTTCTCTTTTGGTAATATCTCTGATTATAGTTATAACCTGTACGACTTTCTCTTGATTTATTATAGGTATCTTTAGAGTTTCTGTTAGATAGGTCTTTCCATCAATGTTAGTGTCTTCTAGTGTGACGAGAATCTCTGAAGAGGCAAAGACCTGATTATACTCTTCGATAACCTGAGCTGTTAGAAAAGGAAATGCCTCTAGAATTGATTTATTCTTGATGTTTGTATTTAGACCCAATGATTCAAGCCATGTGACAAAAGCAGGATTTAAATAAATTATTTCCATTTCTTTGTTAACAACTTGAATTGGATCGGTGATAGATTCGATTATTTTTCGATATTGCTGTTCTGAAGATTTTAATGCGTCTTCGACACGTTTTTTCTCAGTAATATCACGAGCAATCCCCAAATATCCCACTATTTCTCCATTAATAATATATGGAATACCTTTTGCTTCAAAAATTAAAAATTCACCTGATTTTGATTTCACCCTAACTTTATAGGGGTCAGAAGTCTCCCCTGAGATAGTACTTTCAAATCCTTGAATTGCGATAGCTGCGTCTTCAGGATGTATTATATCTAGAAAATGTTTACCAATCCATTTAGTACGAGAATAACCAGTAGCTATTTCAAATTCACGAGTAATTGAGTGAATTTTTCCATCTGAGTCAAGAATGAATAGAATATCACGAATGTTTTCTAAAATATAGTCATATTGATCTTGAAAAGATGGAGGAATCCCCAAAAGACCTTCATACTCCTATGTGGTTATATCTTATATTCAAAATGCTAGAATTTAAGGAATGTTAACAGGAATATATTTCATTTTAGCGATTCCATGAACTTTTTTGAAGAAAAGGATTTTCTTTTATTTTTGCATTGTGATCTTGATTTCATGTTTTTTCAAGTTTAATAGTATTACTCAAACACTAAAATTAGAAGAGGAAGATTATGAGGGGGGAGGGAGGGAGTGATTGCGATACAAGAAAAAAATTTTTTCCATTCCGCAAACACTCCAGTGCATCAACCAAATTTAGAATATATGAAGATATATTCTATTTAGTATGTTTTTTTCTCTTTCCTTTTTTATAGCTAGACTCGTTTCATTATCTAACTGAATTAAATAATTATGAATATTATTCCTATTTGATATTTGTTTTCACAATTAATAAACATATGGCAATTTTTATGGAAAACATGGAAAACAATATTCGAAAAATGACTAAATTTTATATATCAATCGATTAATATCTGTTTTTTGTTTTGTTTTTTAGCTTTTTTTATCTTCCTCAGTAATTCAAAGAGTAAAGGATCTAGTTAAGTTTTTGTTCCACTCACCATATTTTGAGGTAAATATAACGCGAATTTACACATTTTATCGCCTTTAAGAACAGATTCTAAAATTTCTACTCTTACAGGTTGATCTAAAACTGCTTCCCAAAAATTTTTGTAGTAGCCACCACTACAATTGCAAAAAATTGGATCAACTGGTTGGTCTTCCTCTTTCAATGCTTCTCGAACCCAAGGACAATGGCAATAATAGTAACGTTTTTTTCTTTCATCAGTTTCATGGAGAAATTGTTTCGTCATATATGGTACTTTAGTCATAATAACTTTATTTCCATCACGGAGCCCAGCTTCAGTCATTCGATTCTTTTTAATGTATTCTAATACTTCTTCATCAATTTCTTGTGTAAACCAAAGTGTATTTTCTTTCATGTGTGTTTCTAATTTTTTTATCAATTCTTGATGTTTGAATTCTAAAAACTCATCAATATTATTCATTTTTAGATAATTTTCTCTTGCTGATTTATACGATTCTGTATATTTATCTCTTAATCCTTTTGCCAAGAATTCGGTACATTTTTCTCTATCAACTTTTTCAAGGAACCTTTCAACCAAATGTTTGGTAATTTTTGGTCTTTTAGATGGATGCAATCCTAGTGGTGGGATAGGGATATCAAAAACCTCATTCCAAGTTTTTTCTCCAAATTCAACTTTCAAACGATTCGAAAAATTAAACATTACTTCCCCTCCATCTAGTATTTCCATAGAAGCGATTATTAACTGATCATTTTTCATAAAATGACCATATCGGAGAAGATATACATAATTCTCATAAAAATTCCTTTTGTTTGCGACTAGGTAGGATGAAAAACGGTGAAGATCATTATAAGTTGCCTTTTCTAGAGAACCGTGTTGTTTAGAAATAAACTCACGAAATTCTTTCAAAACTTCCATAGCGTTATCAATCTTATTTTCATCTAGATTTTGCTTTTGTAAATATTGCTTAAACCTATCAAGGTTCATTCAATCACCAAAAAAGTATTTAGAAATTAGATACCATTATACCAAGTGACCCAATTCTTGAGCTGTTATAATATGTCATTATAAAGATTTTGGGGAATATCCATAAAGAGAAGCCTTTGTACTTAAGCGATAAATACTTTCCCTTAGATCCATTAAGTTATTTTTCTTTTCCACTAAAGCATGATTACGTAGTTGGCAGAGAGCATATTGAATTGTGCGTGTCGAATAAGGTAACTCATCTATTATTCCTTTGACTGGTAATGGGGCTTTTTTTCTTTGTAGGAGATCAAGTGTTGCTATTCACTATTGGGAAGTTTAATTTTTCAAACTTTTTCACTATTTGGAACTAAATAAGCCATTTTAATCACTATTTTCAGTTGAATTAAGAATTGAGTAAAATTATTTTACCAGGGTCAATCAATGACAATCGATTTAGCCATATACCAAACCTAGCTCCACCTAGATCCGAGATCATATTCATTCATATAACTCAAAATTTTAGTTTATCAATAAGATACAAGGTGTTTATTCTGGAAAGTAATATTCATCAAGAAAACTTGGTATCACATGGGTCAATATAGTAATTTTATTTTATATTTTTCTTCTAATCCAGTTTTTGATACATTAAAAATGAGTTATATTTTGAAATAGCAGTGCATAAGTGATTTAAAGCAATAATAACCATTTTTCTTTTAGTCAGGTTTTATGAAATGGGTTCCTTAGCAAGAAAAATTGAAATCTTGGGGGAAGCAAGCAAATTTGATGTATGCGCTTCTATGGCTTCACCAAGAGTGGCTTCTGGTTCGAATCGAATAGGTAATCCTGATATTGCTGGTATTTGTCATGCTTTTGCTCCTGATGGGCGATGTATTAGTCTTTTCAAAGTATTAATGACTAATAGATGTATGTATGACTGTAAATATTGCATGAATAGATGCAGTAGTGCGAAAGAAAAAGCAATGTTCGAACCTAATGAATTAGCACGAGCTTTCATGGGATTATATGTCAGAAATTATGTAGAAGGACTTTTTTTATCTTCTGGAGTTTGGAAAAGCGCATCTGACACTGTTCAAAAAATGATTGAGTCTCTTAATATCATACGTAACAAATATCATTTCAAAGGATATATTCACATAAAGATACTCCCAGGAACAGATAGAGAACAATTAAAACAAATTATGGAAATAGCTGATAGAGTTAGTCTTAATGTTGAGTTACCTAGTGCTTCCCGACTTTCTGAAGTATGTAGTATGAAGAATTATGAAACTGATATCATCAATTGTCAAAAACATATCAAAGAGTATATTCAGGAAGGATTATTGCCTGCAGGTCAAACAACTCAATACATTGTTGGTACTGCGGGTGAATCTGATAGAGAGATCATGGAGAGTCTTCATTGGGAGTATGAAAACCTTGATCTAAGAAGGGGTTATTTTTCATCATTTATTCCCGTGAAAGGAAGTCCTATAAAGTCACATGGATCCTATCACCAAGAAAGAAGAAGAGAAAATTTCCTTTATCGAGTGGATTGGTTAATTCGTAAATACGAATATCAAATTAGAGATATTTTTTCTATCATGGATGATGAAGGAATGATTCCTTTAAATACTGATCCTAAAATTTCTCTTGCATTAAATGATGATATTTTCCCTTTAGATGTAAATGAAGCTTCTTATCGTGAGCTACTGCGCGTTCCTGGAATCGGAGAAACTTCTGCAAGAAGAATTATAAATTTAAGAAAGGTAAATAATAAAATTATGAACTATCGGGATTTACAGAGGTTAGGCGCAGTAGTAAAACGAGTGAAACCTTTTTTAATTGTCAATGGTAAAAGACAAAGAAGGATAACAGAATTTCTATCCAAAAATTAGTTGGTACTATATTTGTTCAGAAAAATCGTGAAGAAAAACGTTATAGATTCGTTATCAAGACACAGAAATGTATCAATCACTTTTTTAGAGAAAATTAAACAAATTCCCAAAGAAATTATCGAAAATGTAGGTTCAGATATCGCTAGAAAAGCTGTCTCAATGAGTTGGGAGGTCAACGGTGATTTACACGAGCATAAAGCCTTTTTACGTTTATCAATATCACCTCATGGTATATTATATTCAAAATTAACCAAAATGAAACACTATAATGAAATCCCTTTATTAAATTTTTTTAAAAAGCGGTTTCCAACGTTTGTTATCATATTTGAAACAACTAGAGGGATTTTTGCTGCTGATCAGAACCCATCAATATTAACTGCGAATTTATCCTTAGAAGAGGCTCTCAAAGAATGGGAAGCAAAATTACCAATCGATCCACTACTTCTAGACCTGAATGAAGACAATTATCAGGATTTATGGGAGAACTTTGCCCAATCACAAATCATACACAGGAGAAAATCATCAAAACAAGTAATTTCGTTGTCTAAAAGATGGAAGAATACCATTCCCATTGATAAGTCATCATCTAAATCATTAGATGTTTTTTTTAATAAATGAAATTTACACTCATAGTTTTGTTTCAGAATCTATTACTGAAAATTTATTTCCAAGCGTTCATACACATTATTAAAAATATATCACTTTTCTGTTTTTTAGGTAAAATCGAATTGGAACTGGAAAAATGACACATATTAATATCGAGTTTAAAGCTAAATGCCCAAATCCTAGCTTTATTAGGGAATTATTAAAATCTAAAAACGCTAAATTCAAGGGAAAAGACCATCAGATAGATACTTACTTCAAAACGTCATCAGGAAGGCTGAAACTACGAGAAGGTAACATTGAAATAGCTCTTATTTACTATGAAAGGCAAAATCAAGAAGGACCTAAACAGTCAGATATAACACTACATCACCCCGAACCAACAAATATTACTACTCTGAAGGATATCCTTAAAAAAATATTTGGAATTTTGATCATTGTAGAAAAGAATAGAGAAATCTATTACATTGAAAATGTTAAGTTTCATATTGATAGTATAGAGAAATTAGGTTCTTTTATTGAGGTCGAAGCGATTGATATTGATGGTTCATTGGGGATTCATAAACTTCAGGATCAGTGTAATTTTTATTTAGATCTATTCGAAGTAGCAAAAGATGATTTAATCGCCCAATCATATAGTGACTTATTACAAGAGTTAAGAAGATAAAATAACCTAAACTTGAAAAAACCTGTTATTTTTAAAGTTGAAGTAATAAGAGAATAACTGATATCCTTAACAAAATAGAATTACCTAGAATTATAAATGTGATATTGTCTTATTCAGAATTTCTTTTTTCCTTTTGCATATGAATCTTTTAAAGAAAGGGCCTTTCCAAAATACGATTTTTAATGGAAAGGCTTTTATTTTGATATAACTCAATATTATATCTATTCCAAGAATTTTTGACACAATATCAATACTATATTTATTCTGGAGATTGTCAAAACATTGCTCAACCTCTTTCTGTGAACTAACTAGTTCAGATACCGCTTCGATCATTATCCCAGTATTCAAGGAAGGATTTATTGGATGTGTTATATCGGTAGTAAGAGCAATCTTCGAATTCTTTTCAATATCTGAAACTATCATGGATCCTTTTTTTGCTAAAAAAGCTATATTACATTTTCCAGGTTCGTTTATGAAAATAATTGGTTGAATTCTGGGATTTCCATGAGAATCAATTGTATTGCTATACATGATGGAAGCGTTGACAATGAACTGAGCAATATAGTCAGGTAAAACACAAGAATGACTATCTAACTCACATTTTATTTTCATTATAACACCATAGAATTTATATTTTAGTGAGATTTGATCTAGATGCTTTCCATAAGAGTAGTTGCTCTGGTGTAATCTGAATTAATGTTCTACTAATAATTGGAAAGATTTGCCAAGCTCGGGGAAGATTTCGATTCATTTTTCTATACTGATCAATGTAGTAAGGATATTTTCTGTTGAAAAGGAAATAAACACGAACCATACGGTAGCCATAGAATAAAAACGAAATCATGCCAGTTTTGAGATTATATCCATAAATTTTTGTTCTACCGATAATTAAAACACCTATTCGTTTTGTAATATCCTTTTGTTTCTTTGAATCGATGAAAAGAGCTGCATTCTTGGAATGACGTAGATTTTTGACCTTTTTACTTTTAATAGATGTTGAAATAAAGAAATCTCTTCCGTCAAATACAAAAAGAGTAGGAGTAATATGGGGACTGTTAT
>JAUUVJ010000174.1 GCA_030589605.1 Candidatus Hodarchaeota archaeon
CGAAGAATCTCATGTGACCATCCTTATGGTAGTGTGCGACTCCACTTTTTGGCCTGTTCACGGGTAGTGACTCATAATGGGTACCAAGCCGGTATCTGTGGGCATCTGCATATGAGAAGATTCTCGCTTGTAACATCTTGTCAGGGGAGAAACTAATTCCAAGTACGATATTTGAGGGGGAGAATGCTGCCTGCTCAATATCTGTGAAGTAATTATCTGGATTCCTGTTTAGCTCCATCACACCAACTTCGATCAAGGGATACTCGCCATGGGGCCAGACTTTTGTCAGATCAAAAGGATTGTAGGATTTCTTCAGGGCTTCTTCCTCAAGCATCACCTGAATGTATAAGGTCCACTTGGGGAATTCACCTCTCTCAATAGCTCCGAAAAGCTCTTCTTGGTATGATTCCCTTGTCTTCCCGATAACCTCTGCAGCCTCCTCGTTGGTATAGAATTTGTGACCCTGCAGAGTTTTGAAGTGGAACTTGACCCAGAAACGCTTATTGTCTGCATTGATAAGGCTGTATGTGTGGGAGCCATAACCATTCATATACATGGGAGCCACAGGAATACCCCTGTCAGACATGAGTATAGTTACTTGGTGCAGACTTTCAGGAGAAAGGCTCCAGAAATCCCAAGCTGCGGTATTGGATCGGAGATTCGTCTTGGGATGCCTTTTCTGTGTATGAATGAAATCGGGGAACTTCAAGGGGTCTCGTATGAAGAAGACTGGGGTGTTGTTACCAACTATATCCCAATTTCCTTCGTCAGTGTAGAATTTTAAAGCAAAGCCCCGAACGTCTCTCTCCGCATCAGCAGCACCCTTTTCACCAGCAACAGTAGAAAATCGGGCTAGCATATCGGTCTTCTTACCAATTTCACTGAAAATGTTAGCTTTTGTATATTTTGTGATATTATGAGTCACGGTGAAGGTACCAAAGGCACCCCATCCTTTGGCATGTACTACTCGTTCAGGAATTCTCTCCCTGTTTTGATGTGCGAGTTTTTCAATTAAATGGTAATCCTGTATAAGAACAGGACCCCTAGGGCCAGCAGTTAGCGAGTTCTGGTTATCTACCACTGGATTTCCTGCTGTTGTCGTTAGAGTTTTTTCTTCCTTATTATTAGCCATATTTTTCACCTCTATTAGCATTTGATCCCGTGAATATGCACTCTATTCTTTAAGAATATTTCCACAATTATATCGAAAAGGTAACTAAAATAATTTTATTCATTCCCCATTTTTGATTTCTCTCATTCCCCTTAAGTCTAAGATCGAACCCATTGATCTTATCCGTGCAGGACATCTAATCACCTCTGTCCGCAAACGGTAGTCCGATTGATTAGTCATATAAGATTATTCTTTGATGAAATCTTGGTGTTAATCCAGCCTTTTACGGAGTTGGGAGAATATTCGAAATAGCTACTCTCTGAAATGGATTGAGTTTTATTTTTGATTTTTCAAAAAAAATCAGTAGACTTTCTAATTTACTCGCTCAAGCATCTTACTTGGATAAAATTTTGCCTTTCAAATGTAGCAATGGCTTACGGTGTATCTATATCTTCATATCGCGATATCGATAATAAAATGATTGAACTACTAGAACCATTTGCTTAACCATCTTTTCTCAAATAATATCTTACCCCAATGCCAAAATCTACGTGGCTTATACATTTTAATATGCGGTACAGGCTCTGCATAGAAGTTTCCTCTACCAAAACCAGCTTTTCCCCCTCCAATTTCGATAAAACATGAACCAAAACCATTGTATCGTGTTGATTTACCCTTTCCAGTGATTTTAACTGAGATATTATGGGCAACTACTTCTGCATGATAATGAGCAAATACACCTGCCTTGGGAAGTGGTTTTCCGAGTTTTAGTGGTATTCCAGTAACATCTCCAATTGCATAAACATCACTAAATGACGTTTCAAGTGTGTGGCGATCGACAGGAACCCAACCACTTGAGTCAACTAATCCTGCAGCTTGTACAATTTGTGGGGTTCTGTGAGGTGGAACATATGCAAGAATATCATAATTAACTTCAGCACCACTAGAAAAGACTATTTGACGAGAACTTACATCTACTTTTTGTATTTGATGCTCTGGGAAATATTTAATGCCTTTTTGTTCAACCATTTGACGTACAGCATTTGAATTTTCTGGTCCTGTCACACCCATTGGACCCGGTTCTGCAGTGTATAATTCTACTTGGATGTTATCATGTAACTTCTTTTTTCGACTATCGTGTTCTAGAAGCATAGCTGCTTCATAAGGTGCTGCTGGACATTTATATAGAGGTGTTGAGGTAATAACAACCAATTTGCCAGATTTAAAATTATTCCAAGCCTTTCGAAACCGTTCCGCTCCATCTAGAGTATAAAAATTGTAACCTCCATCAGTAAGTCCAGGAATTGTTTCAGGAGCAAGTTCTGCACCAAGTGCAATGACCATATAATCTCCTGAGTATCTGGTTCCGTCTACCTCTATTTCATGAGAATCAGGATAAATCTTAGTGATTTCACCTTGAATTATCTCAATACCTTTTTTCTCAAGCTTAACAAGTGGTTTGGAGATATCCTCTGGTTTGCGACTATTAATCGTTATCCAGAGCAATGAAGGGTAAAATATATGATTCGCTTGTCTATCTACAAGAATCACTTTATGATCTCTGGGTATTTTTTTACGCAATAGGTTTGCTGTTACTAGCCCTCCTACTCCTCCACCAAGTATAAGTACAGTTTTTGTATCTTTCATTTTAATGTCATCTAATAGAAGATATTTTTTCTAGATGGATTTTTCTATGAGTCCATTCTATTCTTTATCTCTGTGAAAATCGTAGAAAGTTATTTTTCAGTGTAAAAATCCCAACTAGTTCCTCCCTAGTCGAAAATTCTATAGATTAATGTATCCAAAAGGATCCAATCCGGATTGATTTTGATTTTTCCGATTTGGCTGGTTTGACGACATTTTTACAAATTGATTCTAAGCCATAGAAGATTGTAGTAGCTCCCTACTAATCTTTATAACATTCTCAATTAGAATATCAAAATCTTTTCTTTTACTCCGATGATTTGTAATTGCAACACGCAGAGCATAACGTCCATTAAGTGTTGTATAAGATGGAATTGCAACGCCGCTTTCATGTAATCTTAGCAGTAACTCTTTGTTCAAATCATTCAGTGACGAATCGGTCAAACGGTCTGAAAAATATCTAAAACATACTATATTCAACGGTACTGGTGCTAAAAGTTCTAGTTCGGAAGTAGATTTGATTAAATCAACCAAATATTGTGCTTGATCAATATTCTGCTGAATTAATCTTCCATATTTGTGAATTCCATGTTCCTTTATCCCCATCCAGACCTTCAACGCTCTAAAACCACGTGATAATTGAATCCCATAATCACTGAACCATGTTTTACCCCCTGCAAAACCTCTTGTAGTAGGTTCAAGATAGTCTGGTGTGAGCGAGAAAGCTCGTCGATGATCTTCTTCATTTTTAACTAGTACACAACCTACCTCATAGGGCATATACATCCATTTATGGAGATCAAAAGCTAAAGAATCGGCTTTACTCATACCGGAGACAATCCATTTCATTTTAGAGGATAAAATAGCTAACGCCCCGAAAGCGCCATCAACATGAAACCACATATCTTCTTCAGAACAAATTCCCGCTAAAGAATTAAGGTCATCAAAAGCACCAGTATTTACCGTTCCAGCGTTTCCAATAATGCATAATGGTAGATAACCATTATCACGATCCTCTGAAATCTGAGTTTTCAACAGATCGATGTCAATCTGAAAATTGTCATTGACTGGAATTTGCTTTAAAGCATTATTACCCAAACCCAAAAGCTCAATGGCTTTCTGAATTGAACTATGCATCTCTACTGAACCATAAAAGGTCATTGGTAGAGGAGAGCTATTAACACCAAGTTCTCGGACATTAAAACCAGCTTTTTGATTACGAGCTACCGTTAAACCAACTAAATTTGCCATAGATCCTCCACTAACCAAAAGACCGCTCGCTGTAGTAGAAAAACCCATTATATCCTTAAACCAATTAATAACCTGTTTTTCAACATAAATCGCTGTATGATCACCTCCTCCAACATTTGGGTTCATGCCTGCTGCTAGCATCTCAGCGAGCATTCCAAATGGAGTACCAGTTCCGATTATCCATCCCCAAAATCTAGGATGAATATTCCCTGGAGCATGCTGAACATATTTCACAAAATCACTATAAGTTTCTTCTGGACCCTCTGGTTTTTGGGGTAGTGGTTTATCAAAAAAATCTTTTATATCCTTAGGGATTGGTTTCCAAACGGACCTATCACGAATATGTTCTAAATAAACTAGCATATCTTCGATCATTTGGATACCTAATTTTTTAAGTCCATTCCAATCAATAGGATCAAGTGTCTCTTCATTTGTTTCAATATTCTTAATCTCAGCTTCAAAATCCATTTAATGATCTACCTTTTATCTCAATAAGAATAAAAATTTGATTTATGTATCTAACTCTTTTTTTTTTAATCAGATAACTTTTCTTCAAAAAGTGCTTCTATTTATCTAATACACAAATACAACCCTAAATAAAGCTTGATTAAATATAACAGATGTGCATTATCCAACGATAGGTGAACCATCACGAAAAGCTAGCGTTAATCTTATCAATCCAGCCTTTTACGTCAGATGAAGAATGAAAAACTATTAATATATGTTTGAACATACACATACACATGGTTTCGAAGAATATCACCCTGAAAGAGGAAGCCTATCTTGCTTTAAAATCTTTACAACTGGAAGGAGAATCTTTTTCCGATACAATATTACGTGTATCAAGCTCTTTTGGCAATTTAAAAGATTTTTGGGGTGTTGGGACTAAATCCAGTAAAGAATATGAAGAGGAAATAGCTGAAATCGAGCAACGAAGACAAAATTTTTTCCAGGACCGCTGAAACATGAAATTTCTGGATACATCTTTCCTCATCGATGTTATTCGAAAAAAAGCATCAAGTGAAGAACTTTTAAGAGAATTAGATAAGCACGGCCCACATGTTACCAACACTATCGTAGTTCACGAATTTTTAGTTGGAGCTTACGGAGCTAAAGATTACGAAAAAGAATTGAAAGTGAGAAATGATCTTTTAAGCAGAATGATTGTCTTAGATTTTGATAAAAATGCAGCAGGTAAATCAGCTCAAATTGAAGCTGATTTAAGAAAGAAGGGAGAATTAATAGGCGGAGCTGATATTCTCATCGTGGGAACCATGCTTTCCCGAGGGATTAAAACTATCGTGTCTAATAATACTAAACATTTCAACAAAGTAAGCGAAATCCGAGTTCTTACCTGGTGAAATTTACACAAAACAAAGACTTTCTTTGCTATTCCAGTGTTTCTTGTAGATATCCAGCCTTTTACGGAGTTCGTGAATATATAAAAAGGAGGAGAATGATTTCTTATTGTAATGGTTACCAATAGTATTTACACAGAAGAAATTCTGTCAAAAAGTACATTATATATTTCGATTATTCTCATAATAATTTCTCTTTTTATATTATGGTATCAACTTTTCATAGATTCATTCCATCTTCCAATTCTAAATTGTATATACTTAGTTATTATCGTTATCTGTTTAATCATGATTAACTTTAGTAGATTGACTATTAGAATAACATCCCAAGAAATTACTATTAGATATGGAGCATTTGGTTATACACAGTTATGGAGTAATGTTAAAGATCTTATTTTTGATGACACATCGATTATCAAATATTGGGGATGGGGTATTAGAATAGGGAGATTTGGGGGGAAATGGCGATTAATCTTCAATATCATAGGGAAAAAAGGAGTTTTACTCCAATTAAACCAGGGTAGATTTCGTGAATTTGTGTTTTCAACAAACTCTCCTGAAGAGATTATCAAGATAGTTAGAGAAAAAGTTTTTCAGAAAGTTAGATAATTCAGGAATTAGTATATCCTTTTCCTATCTAAACCAGCCATGGACGACGTTCGAATTAATATCTTCAATGTGCTGAATTCATTGAGAACTTTCATTAGATTATATATAAAAAAATGAAAGAAGAAGTTTTGGATGAAATGTAACTTCAAACAGAGATTCTTATCCAATACATGGACAACGTAAATTAGGAGGAGAAATTACATGCCAAGGGCTTTCTTAACTCCTTCTCCATAAGCAGGATGTACATTGTCAAAATGTTCCAATTGCTTTTTTATAATGTGTTCAGGAACTCCAGTCATGGATGCAGCGATGTTGCTAAATAACCTTGTTTTCTGCTCATCATTGAAAAGATTGAATAATGCTCGTGGTTGACCATAATCATCATTACCCTCACGGTGATCGTAACGATCAGCATCACCTGAGATCTTGAGTGATGGTTCTACATACTTAGAGTTTTCTTTGGGGCCTCCGAAGGAATTAGGTTCGTAGTAGGCATCTGGATTCTCTTTGAAATTATCGAAGAATCTCATGTGACCATCCTTATGGTAGTGTGCGACCCCACTTTACGGCCTGTTAACGGCTAGCGACTCATAATGGGTACCAAGCCGATATCTGTGTGCATCTGCATAGGAGAAAATTCTTGCTTGCAACATCTTATCAGGGGAGAAGCTAATTCCAGGTACGATATTTGAGGGGGAGAATGCTGCTTGCTCAATGTCTGTAAAGTAATTATCTGGATTCCTGTTTAGCTCCATTACACCAACTTCAATCAAGGGGTACTCACCATGGGGCCAGACTTTTGTCAAATCAAAAGGATTGTAGGATGTCTTCAATGCTTCTTCCTCAAGCATCACCTGCACATACAAGGTCCACTTGGGGAATTCACCTTGCTTAATAGTTCCGAAAAGCTCTTCCTGATATGATTCTCTTGTCCTACCGATAATTTCTGCAGCCTCCTCGTTTGTATAGAATTTGTGACCCTGCTGAGTTTTGAAATGGAACTTAACCCAGAAGCGCTCATTGTCTGCATTGATAAAACTGTATGTGTGGGAACCATAACCATTCATATACATGGGAGCTACAGGAATACCCCTGTCAGACATGAGTATGGTTACTTGATGCAGACTTTCTGGAGAAAGGCTCCAGAAATCCCAAGCAGCGGTATTAGATCGGAGATTAGTCTTGGGATGCCTTTTCTGTGTATGAATGAAATCTGGGAACTTCAAGGGGTCTCGTATAAAGAAGACAGGTGTGTTGTTGCCAACCAAATCCCAGTTTCCTTCCTCAGTGTAGAATTTTAGAGCAAAACCACGAACGTCTCTCTCCGCATCAGCAGCACCCTTTTCACCTGCAACTGTAGAAAATCGGACTAGCATATCAGTTTTTTTACCGATTTCACTGAAAATATTGGCTTTGGTATATTTTGTAATATTATGAGTCACAGTTAAGGTACCGAACGCACCCCATCCCTTGGCATGTACTACTCGTTCAGGAATTCTTTCCCTATTTTGGTGTGCGAGTTTTTCAATTAATTGGTAATCCTGCATGAGAACAGGACCCCTAGGACCAGCAGTTAGCGAGTTCTGGTTATCTGCTACTGGAGATCCTGCTGTTGTTGTTAAGTTTTTTTTTTCTTTATTATCCATATTTTTCACCATTATTAGCATTTGATCCTGTTTTGTGCACTTCAATCTTTAAGTATGTTTCTACGATAATAATCAAGAGGAAGTGCTAAATAAGATCGAACCCATTGATCTTATCTTCACAGGAAATCTGGCTAGCTCTTTCTGTAAACAGTATATCATTATAAACGTGCTATCGGATCACCGATCATGGAAAAGACAAACCAAATAAATCTCTTTTTAGTGAAAATAAGCACCAATCATCTTACAATTCTTCATCAATTA
>JAUUVJ010000120.1 GCA_030589605.1 Candidatus Hodarchaeota archaeon
TATCTATTCAATTAATTATTTAATATTAACATATCGAAATTGAAATTCTTTATTGTCGGTCTCTAAAATAGCGACAGTATTACGAGGAGCAAAATACTTATCAGTTGGTGATCCAGGATTTATAATTTGGATACCATTTAATAATTTGGCTTCAGGTTTATGAGTATGGCCAGATATAATAATATCTAGACGAGAAATATCATTCTTGAATGAATCAAGTAAACGTTCAAAATATCCTGAAGGCCCACCATTACCATGGGTAATTCCAAGCGTTAAATTTTCAATTTCAATGACTTTTTTTGAAGGAAACCGTGTTTTTACTTCATGATGACACATGTTTCCATGAACAGCTTCCAGTGGGGCAATTTTCTCAAGTACTGAAACAATTGAAAGGTCTTCAAAATCTCCTGCATGAATTATTAAATCTACTTTTGCGTCTTTAAACGCTTTAATTACTTCTTTTGGGAGTTTTTTACGTCTATTTGGTATATGTGTATCAGATATTAATCCAATTACTCTCATTAAGAATCATCCAAAAATTAGTGATTTAATAACAACTGGAAAAACACGATTTTCAATAATGGGTTCTCCAATTTCAATGAAATCACCTTCTTTTAGTAGTATTTCATCAATAGAGAGAATACCATTACTTATACCTGATTCTCTAAATAATATATTTCCAACACTATTTCCGATTATCAACTCATACAACTCTTCAATCCAAAGAGATTATTGGATCTTTCTCTATCTTTGCAGTCTTAGATAATGAAAAAATCATTAATATGGCTAATAATAGAAAAAAACCTCCAATAACATACCAAATAGTAATAGCTTCATTTAACACGAAAGCAGCTAATAATATTGCTCCTAAAGGTTCAATTAATAATATAATCGATGCTTTTGATGATTCAATATAATTAACAGTGAGCATAATCAAACCAAATGGAATTACGTTACCAATTATCCCCAATCCTAAACCAAAAACTATATTCTTGAAAATAAGATATGTTGATAAATCAAATGATATAATTTCAGAAGGAAAAGGAGTTATCCGTGTAATAATAAAAATAGGGATCCACATAATAAATGCCCATAATAATACCCAAGCTAAGGACAAAGAAAAAGGAGTACTTTCTCTTTTTGTTGAATATAATTTACCAAAGACAATATATACTCCATAAGTCACACCAGATATTAATGCAAGTAACGATCCGCCTAAAGAGCTTAAGAAAGATGTCCATTCCCACGGTTTAATCAAAATAAAGATTCCACAGAGCGCTAATGAGAGAGAGATAATTTTACTTCTCGTAATTGATTCTTTTAAAAGTGTGAAACCTAAAATTATAGCTACAAATGGTTGTATTTGGAGTAGTAGAGCAGCTTCCCCTGCAGGAGTACCTAAAGCAATAGAAGCCAAATAAAAATTAAGGCTTAAAGCTATAATAATTCCTTGTATTATGTATGTTCTTTGGATGGAAGATGTAATACTCTTTCTAAAGGATTCTATGTTATTTTTCGAATAAAATAGAATAAGAGAAAACCCTGCAATTCCTCCTATCAGTAATCTAATGAATGACTGTTCAATACTAGACACATTCGAATCTCTTAGGATTGCGGAAAATGTTGGAACAGCTCCAAAAGATAAACCTGCAATAATTAATCCTAAATAGACATAAATTGAATTCTGTTGCATTTTATTTTCCTTTATATTTTATTACTTCATATTGAGTTGCTGTTACTTAAACACTAATAATCCGCGAACTGAAACATCAGAGTCCAAAGTTTACTTAATGAATAATTTAAAGTTTTGATTAAATAATATTACCTGTTGATTTCATGTTTTATGTAGTTTTTTTGATAACCCAAAGTCAAATTTCATTTAATTAATCCACTTTTCTTTGACTTAACTAAAATACTTTGTTTCGTAGATTGAATGACCTAAAAAAAAAACTAAGAACCCAAACAGCAATTACTATCGAAAAAGAAGCAATTTTCTTATTCTGCTATTATAATTTAAAAAAAACTTTTTTAAAAACACACAGAAGTGAGCATTAAAATCATAAACTACAAATTAATCCATTTCTTACTTCATAATCCATATAAATCACCCACAATGATTCAAAAAAAGTTATTAAGTAGTTCAAATTTATTCTTATCATGACATCCCATCATAAAATTTTTTTCATTTTCGGAGTATTATTGATCATTAATTCCATGATGAATCATGCATTTGTATCAGGTACTTCCAAAGAAGGAATCAATATTATATGACAGATGTGAATTAACAAACATAATGAACAAAATATATTTTTTATGTAGTTTAGCGTCGTCAAACAAGTCAGTACTTCGTAACTTCAATTTTTGATTGGTCATGAAAAAAGGGGAAGAGAAACCTTTAAATGTGGAATCCAGCGAGGTAAGACTCAAATGAGCAAAATCAAGTTACCTTGCTTTCCGCCACGGAAAGCTCGAAATACTCCGACTCTTATAAATTTTTTGGTTCGCTGGTTCGATAAATTTCAGTTTGTATCAAACCCAATTCCGATTAGCTCACCTTTCAATCTCAAATCGCGGTTGAAGCTACTTTTACTTGCTGCTTTAGATCGAACTTCCATCTCTCGTAAAGCTCGAGATCTTCGAGAACAAAACGTACCAATTCCTTCTGGCGAAGCGACTTTAGCTTGGCTAAAAACGAATTCTGTTGAGGAAATTACAACATCGCAGCAAAAGAGATTCCTACAATTCTTAGATAGCTTACCTGTGAGTTTTCAACGAGTTCGTAAACAAGGGATGTTACTCGCGATTGATTATCATCTGGATCCAAATTATTCTAAATCTAAATCGGTCTACATTCGAGGAGGGAAACGAAAAGCCAGTACTCATCAGTTTTATCAATATTTAACCGTTATCTGGGTAAATGCACCCGAACCTATTACTTTAGGTGTTCAGCTCATTCCAACCAAGTATTCAACTTTGCAGACAGTTCAGAACCTCTTAGGATATCTAATCACTCATGAACGAGTTACTGGCATATTAGCTGATGGAGATTTTTATAATTATGACTTAATTAAGTGGTTTCTTCAGAACCAGATTCCCTTTATCATTCGAGGCCGTGTTAATCACGGTGTTAAACCTATTGTGCAAAAGTATCAAAAAAAGATATCTCAGGACAGTGAGTTTGTAATCGTGGATTATAAACTAAATAAAGGACATACTCGTAAACATATCCCCGTGAAACTTGTTCTCTATCAAGAAGGTCAACGTTTCTTTTCTTTAGTCGTTCCTCCCAATTGTCAGCTTTCAGGACCACAGATCTGTAAACTTTATCGTCAACGGTTCATGATTGAAACCTATTATAGACAGATGCACCGGTTTCAGATGTTTAGTTGTTCTCAACATCCCTCAATTCGCTATATTATGGTTCTTTTTGCATTTTGGTTGTGCAATTTCTGGGCCTATTTCAAGGCCCCTCTGAATTTCCTGAAATCAACTAGTCGCAGATGCCGAGTGGATTTTATCTACACAGCAAACGATTTTTGCGAATTCCTCCTCGCGTCGTGGCATCAGACGATGTTTCGGGGACAAAAAGTGTTTTCAAGGGGGTGATACGAAGTACTGAAGTATTTTGCGACATTTCAGACAAAAAAAAAACTGAGAAATTATCTAGAAAGGTTCTAATAAAGCTTTGATGTACACCATATCCATAATGGCAACATATCAACTTCAAAAAATTGAAATAGATAGCGTTCAACGAAAAATTATCAATGATTTTGGAGATATTATATCTAAAGAGATTAATTATTCCGTAACTGTTGTAAAGGGTTTTTTGTGGAAAGCTCTCAGAGAATGGCAAAGCGCTCATGGAATGTCCGTTATAGATACAGAGAAAGGTTCAGGTAGTTCTCCAAATGAGCGTGTTAAGCAGGCCAAACAAATATTAAGTATTTTTAAAACTCATTTCTTGGAATCTTCAGAGAAAGATGACAAACTACTTGATCGTGGTATTTCTAAATCCATTAGACACTATCTATTTCATTATGCGAACCGTTAGATTGTAATGGTTTTTCAATTCGAATAAATTTATTTAAATTGAACGAATACTTCAAAATACTAAATTTCGTGTTGAAATCATTGAAAATCATCAGAAATGGTTCTTTCTAAAAGCTACGAAAACCTAATGAAAAGAATTTGCTTTGATGTATGAGACAATTTGTGTTTTCTCTTTTATTGTGTGTTAATGCCTAGGTTTAATTTTTTGGATCATTCCTATTATTTGGAACAGATTCAATTTAACATGGGAAGTCAATGTCGTACTTGGGTATAAAACATGCGTCGCTGTTGGACAAAGTTTTCCTAAATCTTCAGGATAATTAAATACTTCTCCAACTTTATGACTCTGAGGACATTTTCCTGACCCCATTATTCCTGTAATATGAAGATTGATTTAGTTCTGAATTTAGTAAAAGATTTTATACAAAGAAGAAATTAATCTACTCAGTCATGGAGCAAAAATTATGACCTTATCGGAGTCATCAAGATATTCTTTAGAGGAACTACTAAAACTACTAAAAATCGCCTTGACTCCTCTCCTTCAAAAAAACTCTATCCAATTTGCAATTTTAGCTGGTTCATGGGTTCGAAATCAACAACAATGGTGGAGTGATATCGACATTTTTATTAGTTGGCCTGAATATACAAGATTATCATCCAAAAAAAGATTAGAATATCTTATAAAAATAAATACTGAAGCAGAAAGATTAACAAATTTAAATAAATTAGAAATACGTATTTTACAGAAAAAGTCATTACATACTCAGTTTAATATCCTGAAAGAAGGTATTGTTTTTTATGAACTGATACTAAATAGTCGGAATGATTATTTAGAACAAATTTTACCCCAATATTATGATCATATTATCTGGTTTAATAATTATTTAAATGAAAGTCTTGGGTTTGAAAATTAAATGCCTCTGAATCATATTTTAATAAAAGAGAAATTTGATTATACTAAGAAATACTTAGTAATTTTACGAAAAATAATAACAAATCCAGTTGATACATTCATTGATAACCTCGAATTACAGCTGGAAGGAGAACGTATTTTTGAGATATTGGCTCAAATAATGCTTGATATATGTACACACATTGTTGCAAATGCCGATATTGAAACACCGAAGTCTTATTCCGATTGTATGAGTGCGTTAAACTCTCTCACAATCATTCCGAAAGAAGAAACAGAAAAATACATCTCATTGATAAAAATGAGAAATTTGATAGTACATCAGTATGGAGTAATTGACTATGAAATATTGTATCAAAGTTTGGTGACATTGGAGAGAGATTTCACGAATTTCAGAAGACACATCTTAATTTGGTTCGAAAAGAAACAATAAGCCTATAAAATTGTTTAGCCAATTATTTGAGTTTTTTTAAATGCAATTCAAATAAAGAGAATGATTGATATTAATCATTGATAGCTTTTTAAGTTGTTTACGCTCTCAATTTTAATAATTTCAATCAAAAGATATAGGAAGAAGTCCAGTATAGTTTGAAGAATTCAAGTATGATATATTAAAAACTTCAATTAATTGAAAAAGATGAATGATAAGCAACTAGTGAATTGTCTCTGAAAAGAATACCGTCAAATTTGTTTTCAACCAAAGAAATCAACCATCGATACCACTAATTTTTTTACTTAAGAGATCTTTGAATGATAGTTTCAGAAAAATCCCAGCATTAACAGTATTCCAAGATAAACGGTGGTTATCACCAGTCTCGCTAAAGTTGCTAATCCTTGTGTTTTGATAAATTCTCCCCAACCAATTTTTTCTCCCGTTTTTCGGTAAAGAATGGACAACCCCACTACAGCAGACGGAGCACCAATCGGTGTAATCCCTCCACCAAAATTTGCTCCGAAAATAGCTGCCCAAGCAAATAAAGATTGTTGACTTTCTGTAGCTACTTCTAGTAAGATTGGTCCAAAAGCCGCTGCAACAACAATATTATCGACTATACCTGAAATGACAGAAATGAACCAAAGAAGGATTGTAGCAGCAAGAAAATCATCTGTTGGAAGTATGGCTGCTAATTGTACAGCGATATAGTCTAGTATGAAAACTACATCTAATGCGTTGATCAAAACGAATAAACCTAGGAAAAATGCTACGAGATGCCAATCTAATTTTTCAAAGATATATTCAAGCTTCTTTCCAGATGTTACAATCATGAGTACCGCTCCAGCAACAGCAACCATCGCTAGTGAAACACCTAGTTGCTGACTGAATACAAACCCAAGTATCGTTATGCCTAGAACGATGATTGAACGATTGAAAGCTGTACGACTTTTCACTGCTGACCACTCATCGAATTCTTCCACTTTTAATCTCATTAACTCAGGATCTTTAGCTTTCCTTATGTTAAACATCGGAATGAATATCACAAAGGAAATGACCATAGTTATTACCCCTAAAGGAGCCCCAATGATTAAGAATGTCACAAAATCGATCTCAAATGTTTGGGAGATTATTATGTTGGGTACAGAGCTAATTAACGTCATTATTCCTCCCGCTGTGGTCATCGAAAGCTCGGTAATAATATAGGGCTTAGGATCTAAATCGAGACGTTCACATGCTAAGATTGTTAATGAACCAACAATCATCATAGCTGAAATATTATTCACTAAAGCTGACAGTATCAGAGTAAGAGCACCAAAATAGATTAACAGAGTTTGAGGATCTCCTTTACTTGCTTTAAGAATTTTTATAGCCAGAAAATGAAAAACTCCAGAACTTTGTGCTATATCAACTATAATCAGTGTTCCGATAATCAAAGCAATTATTGAAGCATCATTGAAATGTAATAAACTCTGTTCTGAAACGTATCCCGTTGGAGAGTGTAAATCTTGAATCCTTAAGAAAACTAGTACAATTGTTGCAGCCACAGCCCCTAAAAGAGCTGCGAGGGTCTTGTCGAATTTAGGATTTATTATACCAATATAAGTCAGTAGGAAGATAATGAATACTAAACTTACATGTAACAGGTTTAAGGTAACTGGATCTACCAAGGTTATTCCCTTAATCCCATACAATTAGACAATTGAATCCTTCTTGTAAGACTTGCCTGGTAACTATTTCTGCAAATGGATCAAGATTTTCTGATATTTCAGCAACGCTTCTAACAAAGACAATTCCAGGATGATCAGACTCTACATATTCACGAACAATTTCAGCAATATGTCCACTCTTAACTTCCCAAGTAGGGGATCCTTTAATGATGACATCATCTATCTCACTTTTGAGCTGAATTGATTCAAGTGTTTCTTCCATATTGGTAATCAATTTTTTTCTTGCACTTTCTAAATCAGGTACATCGGTTGAATCATCTGGTGAAATATCTAGTCTAGCAACTGTTTCAATAACGTTATCTTCCACAATGCCTACTATTTTAAAATTGGTGTGTTCTGTAGAAAAAGATAAGGCTCTACGATACAGAGCAATGATGGAAGCAGGTTGTTGTTCAACGGAAACAAACGCTAAAACCGAATCAGCAATTTTGTGTTTCTTAGCAGAGACCAAAAGCCAGTTTGCATGAACTTCTCTTTCCCGAAGAAGTTTTAAAACATAACTTCCCATCGATTGATCTTCATCACTTCGAACGAAAAGCGGAACCCCCATAACACACACTTGAATACCTGAGTTCTTGATGTGTTCTACCAATCTACCGAAAAGTGTTTCTATTTCACTTGCTTTTTCTTGAAAGAACAAATCAAAAGCTTGTTGAACTTTATCAGAAATTATAGGCTTTATATTAGCCTTCAGGTCTTCCGTTTCCTTCACAAAATTTCTTGCTGTTATTGTTATTGTTTCCAGTTCTTTGTTATTAGATTCCAGCACTAATCTTAGAGGTTTATGGTAATCCTCGCTTACAATTATATCCAATTTGGTCTTAAGACGTTGGGCTAGTGATGAAGCTACTTGGAGTGCATTAAAACCTTGTGTCGAAGAGTCTAATATACAACCAATATGTTCTATTACGGGATATTTATCTATTATTGTTTTTGGCTTTGTAGTTGTCTTGAACATTGTTTCAATTTCTTCTAGTTTTTTTTCTGACATTGGGAAGACCTCTAAATTAAGAATAAAGGAATAGTTGAATAGTTATTTTCGAGTTTTTATTCATTATTCAACACATAAAAATGCATCAGAATACTCAATAGAATATTTGAATACGGCCTTCTCATCCAGAATGCTATGATTTATTGCTATGAAATAAAAAAAAAATGATTAATAATTCTGTGATTTATCAAATTTCTTTTCGTGTCACTTTAAATACAACAGGTTGTTTATGATCTGGACAACAACTATAATCACAATCAGGAATGCCATCACCGTCTGTGTCTTCATACCAAGAAAAACTTCCACCTGATCGTAAGACTTTGATACTTGGGTATAAAACATGTATAGCTGTAGGACAAAGTTTTCCTAAATCTTCAGGATAATTAAATACTTCTCCAACTGTATGACCTTCAGGACATTTTCCTGACCCCATTATCTCTGTAATCTCAATTTTTATCTGATATTTTTCCATAATTTGTTGCTCCTTGTTTGAATAAACTGAATTTTGCAGTTATATTACTATAGTAAATCTTTACTTATTCACCTGAAATTCGCTTACCTAGCAAAAATCCTGCTTGCTTTACTTCCTCCCAGACCTTAATTTGATCTTCAACACAAACACAAAGGTCACTTGTTGCTTTAATACCTTTACCAAATAAGATGGGAACACCACTCATCTTACATTCACTACCCTTCCCACAAGTGAGACAGGGGACATTTCCCCTAATTTTAATTGTACTAACAACCTGCATATTTTCCATCCGCATTTCTCGTGCAATACCATTGCTCACCTCGTGTATAGGGAGTTTTTTTTTAATTATAGGTTTCATCAGTCCTTCCAAGAATTTGCGACGACGACTAATTCCTGCCGGAGCAATCCCTGTAACAATTATAACTACTTGCTTACCTGCATTGAGGTTCCTTACATGCCGCATTGACCATAGACGTTCTAAGAATGCCTTCGTATGGGCATCAATCATTCCATAAGGACAATAAGCACCAATTACCAGGGCTTCAGCTTTACGAATTTTATTAGCAAGAGCTGGGAAGTCATCATCGACTTTGCAGATGTTATCATTAACACATCGCTTACAGGCTTGGCATGGTCTAACATCAATTTCACTGAGTTTTATAAACTCAGATTCTATACCACTAAATTCTAAGACTCCTTTTACTGCTCTATCTGTATTACTATTTGGTATTGGGCTTCCAGAAACACCTAGAATTTTAATATTCATATATTTGACACCTCTATTAAGTAGTTAAAACCATGCGAACTAAGATTGTTCATCAAAAACGCTACTCAGTTCCTTTTATAAATTAATACAATCTACTTTCGGTATAAAAAAAATATTTAAATTAAACTCTCCTCTTTTCTCTACTTAACTAATCGATTAAATTATCATATAGATAAGTGTTGTTAGTTCATTTGTGAGATCGAGGAGAAGTTTTCCATTTACGTGAAATTATACTTAAAGCAAAGATCACACCACCGAACATTGTTAACAAAAAACCAGGGGTTCCATTACTCGTAGATGGATCGCCTGTAGAAGAAGGAGCTTGGGATTTCAACTATTCGAAATTTTTCTATGTAATTATAGAAGAATTAAACTTTCGTATAAATAGAACCACTTCGCTTAAAAATTTTCCGAGATTAGTGAAGATAAGAAATGAAAAGCTATAAGATGAGACCCACCGTCGATTTGTCTCTCCTGACTTGTTATTTCAAATATCGTGTGAATAATTTTTTTTAAGATAAGTTTGGGATTGGGAAAACCTGAGATCTTTATAAAGTGTTTCTGTGATATATGCTTTTACATTGATTACGTTTCCCAACCTTTGTTAATGACGTCTACATAACTATCTTGAGGCATTAATTCCTGACTTATCGTCGAAAGA
>JAUUVJ010000158.1 GCA_030589605.1 Candidatus Hodarchaeota archaeon
TCGCTGATATTAAAAAATCGGTAACTGATTTGAAAAATGTAAATGATTACATAGATCAAATATTAGCCCTATCGAATTATGCTCCAATCGCAATATTACTTAAGATGAATGGGCAAATGAAGCTGGATCATTTAGCTAAAAGTGTCGGTATGGACCCCATCGTACTAGATAATCAACTTCAAGCACTACATCAAAGAGATTTAATAAATATTCGAAGTGATGGGTTAGTTGTAGCTAATATTCCCTCTTCTCATTCTTAAATTTCAATATAGTTATAATTTTTCAATCAATTCTCTTCTTTTCCTACTTTTTTTTATTCATTTACCAAAAAACTCAATCAGTCGAAAAAAGTTGATACAGTCAACTTTTCAGGAAGTTTTTCTTTTATTATTCATTGGTTAACGGGGATTAAAATAACTTTAAACTCAATTAATTGGTAATAAAATCATATAAAACGATCTTGGATAATACTATGACTTACTTAACTTTATATATTTAATTAATCCCTCATAGAATAGTATTCAAAAAAATAAACTTGTGAACACTATGGACAAAGATTCCTCTTCTAAAACGACTGATAAACGATCTAGTGTGAAAACTGATCGATTCGCAGATAATATATCTGTCTTACATGTGGATGATGAAGAAGCATTCTTGAAAGCCACAAAAATTTATTTGGAGGATATGGGAGAAGGGAAATTAGAAGTAGTTTCTCTTATTAATCCTGAACACGTGTTTAGGACATTACAAGAAAAAGCGTATGATGTCATTGTTGCAGATTACCAAATGCCTTCGATTGATGGCCTCCAACTTCTTAAACAATTGAGGGATCAAAACGTCACCATTCCCTATATTATATTAACTGGACATGGCAGAGAGGAAATCGCTATTCAGGCCCTAAACTTGGGTGCCAATCGTTATATCAAAAAGGGGATGGATACGAAAAGTCAGTTTAGAGAGTTAATTCATGCCATTCAACAAGAAGTGCGTCACAAGCGAACTCAAAATGCTTTACGAGAGAGTGAAGAAAAATTTAGACTTCTTGGGGAAAACATAGAGATTGGACTATCCATTGTTCAAGAAGGGAAATTAGTTTACGGAAATGATTCTTTTTTTGAAATAACTGGTTTTCCAAAAGAAGAAATCCTTGGCACAGAAATTTATGAATTTAATGAAAAGCATGTTCATCCTGAAGATCTAGCGTTTGTTCAAGAACAACTTCAAAAAAAGACCTCTGATGAGAAAGATGGACTTGTACCACGATACCAGTATCGTTGGTATTCCAAGAATAATCAACTGAAATGGATTGAGGTTATTTCTAAATCAATAACATTTCAAGGAAAATCTGCACTACTAGGAGCCATTATTGATATTACAGGACAAAAGCAAGCAGAAATTGCTTTGCAGGAGAGTGAAGACCGACATCGTAATCTGTCTGAAAACTTCAATAGAATTTTAAATTCAATGGTAGATGGAGTCTACATCGTTAACGCTCAACATGAAATAGAATTTGTAAATTCAGTTCTCCAACAAGAATTTGGCTCTTCTAATGGGAAAAAATGTTATGAATATTTCCATGATAGAACAGAATCCTGTCCTTGGTGTCAAAATGAGAAGGTGTTTACTGGTAAGACTGTTCGATGGGAATGGACTTCAAGTAAGAATGAGAGAGTCTATGATCTCATAGATACCCCGCTAAAGAATCCTGATGGGAGTGTTTCAAAACTAGAAATATTTCGTGACATTACTGAGCGTAAACAAGCAGAAGATGCATTAAAAGAGAGTGAGCGGAAGTACCGTTCTTTTGTAGAGAATTTTCAAGGAATTGCATTCAGAGGTTATGAGGATTTTTCAGTAGATTTATTCAGTGGTAACATAGAAGAGATAACAGGTTATACTGAAGACGATTTTATTTCGGGAAAAATGGTGTATGATCAATTAATCCACCCTGAGGATATCTCACGAATAAATTCTGAAGTAACAGAGTTTATATCTTCCTCTAGGAGAACAACTGAAAGAGAGTACCGTATTATAGATAAAAATGGGAAACTACATTGGATTCACGAATACATTCAGAAATTCTATAATGAAGCCAGAAAAATGGGAGGCGTATATGGTACTCTTCAGGACATTACAATACGTAAACAAGCTGAAGAAAACCTACTAATTATTAATAGAGAATTACAAGATTTTGCTTCTATCGTGGCTCACGATCTCAAAGCACCATTACGTAATATAACAAATCTTGTAGAGTGGATATTGAGAGATTCTGGAAAAGAACTTAGTGAAGAGGGAAAAGATAATCTGAATTTAATAGTAAAACAAACAACTCATATGAATGCTCTAGTAGATGGAATTTATCAATATTCAAAAATTGATCGCATTCATAAAAAAATTACGCAATTAAATCTGAACGAACTTCTGTCCGACGTAATTAAGATATTATCTCCACCAAGGAATATAGAAATTAGTATTCAAACTGAATTACCTGTTCTAGCCATTGATAAGACTCACGTCATCCAAATATTTTCGAACTTACTTGATAACGCAGTTAAATTCATAGACAAACCCAAAGGCCACATCACCATTAAGTGTGAGGAAAAACAGAACTATTGGCGTTTCAGTGTGGCAGATAACGGCCCTGGGATTGAAGAAAGATATTTCGAGAGGGTTTTTCAAATATTTCAAGCCCTCAGCACCTGGGACGAATCTAAAGGCACTGGTATCGGTTTGGCTATTGTTAAAAAACTTGTAGAAATGAATGGGGGGATTGTTTGGCTTGAATCCACTCTAAAGGAAGGAAGTACATTCTTTTTTACCTTACCAAAGGGATAGGGGAATCTTTAAAGGAAGTAATAACAAAACTAAGTTAATAATTTTCCTATTTTTCAGCGGTACAAAACTGGAATAGAAGGAATATATCTGCTCTCAAACAATAGGCTATCCCTATTGCATCTTTGATATAAGTTTTCGGTCGAGTTTTTAATTTGCTGGTAGCAGAATTAAATATCATTGCATTGATTAATTTTAAACAAAACTTGTATACTGCTCTCCAATAAATATCTGTTGGTTCTATTGCCACTTTTATTGTACTTAATCGTAAGTACTTTTCCCACAGGCGTTGGTTACCTTCTGGGGAATTTTCAAAAGACCCATGGAGAAAAACTTGTCCTGTAATGTCCAACCATGCGACTTCAATCATTTTTTTGTGAACCTCATAAAAGCAAAATTCAAATATTTGAGTTTTCATAAGTTTATTACCTCACTATTAATGATAGCAGATTCTTGGAGGGTAATTGACTTTCTTGCACGTCCTCCTGATACAGGGGTATAATGTTCAAAGCGATAACTAAGAATGACCAGTTTTTTTCAAGAAGCTCGGAGCTTAAAAAGAAGTACGGTCAATTTTGCTAGCCTTGAGACATTTTAATGTTTGAAGTTAAAAAAATATCCTTTCCCCTCGCAACAGAGGTGCAAAATAACCCCAACATTCGAAAAAAGTTGGTGAAGTCAACTTTTCAGGAAGTTTTCCAAATCTTAAGTAAGGATTTTATCATAATTTTCATAAACTGGTTGTAAGATGAAATAATCACAGAAGTATTTTGGGTGATACTATGGATATTGCAATTGTTGATACCTGCTTAATTACAATGAGCGGTAAAGGAGTAGGTTTGATTAATGATGGTGCGATAGGAATCACTGGAGATAGAATCACTTTCATTGGAAAAACAAAAGAGTTGAATCAAAGAGAAGCAGATATTATTATTGATGGTTCTTATCATGCTACTCTTCCTGGTTTAATTAATTCTCATATTCATACAGGAGAAACCTTATTGAGAGGAGGAGCTCAAGATTTACCAGAAATTGAATGGATGAACAAAGGATTGGGTCCTTTTGCAAAACATCTAACATCTGATGATAAGATCTTAGGTTCTAAGCTTGGAGTACTAGAAGGAATACGATCTGGTACAACAACATTCTCGGAATATACTAGACATGCAACACACCTTATCAAAGAAGTATTTTTGCCTTTCAATGTTAGAGTAGTTGCCACGGAGACAATCAATGAAGTTAGTTCTGATCGTTCTCTCTTTAAACCTACAGATATCTATGTATTCAATCGTGATCAAGGAGATTCAGATTTTAAAAGGGCAAGTCAGTTATTTGAGGAATATAAAGATGTAGATTTAGTTAGTACGTTATATGGCCCCCAAGCTCTTGATATGATTTCATTAGATCTATTACAAGAAATTAAGCAACAAGCTGAAGAGAGAAATTCTAAAATACATATGCACATTGCACAAGGCCAAAGGGAAAGAATTCAGATTAAAGGAAGGTACGGAGCAGATACAACGACAGTTAAGGTGTTAGAGAATCATAAAATGCTAGATAATAGAGTTATCGCAGTTCATTTACATGATTCATCTCCAGAAGAAAGATCACTATTGGTAAAACGAGGAGCAAGTATGGTAGGTTGTCCTTCTTCAATTTCATTAATAGATGGTATCGTTCCTCCTGTTAGTCATTATATAGAAATTGGTGGTGTGGCTGCTATTGGAACAGACCAAGCTCCAGGACCAGGACACCATAATATGTTTCGTGAGATGCGAGCAGCAAGTTTTTCAACAAAAATTATCCAGAAAAATCCAACAGCTCTTCCTGCGTGGCAAGCGTTGAAATTAGCTACAATGAACGGTGCTTCTGTACTTGGTTTAGAACAGGAAATAGGTTCTCTAGAAGTAGGAAAAAAAGCAGATGTTATAACAATAGATCTTAATAATGCAAATTTAATCCCGATAGTTTCTAAACCATTTAATAACGTAATTCCAAATTTGATTTATTCTATGAATGGTAATGAAGTGGATAATGTAATTATCGATGGGAAAATCGTTTTAAAAGACAATAAGTTCACTAATATTGAGGAAAATTCAATACTAAAAGAAGCTAATAATCGTGCAAAGGTTATATTTGAGGAAGGAACAGAAGATTGGGTGAAAGCAGACTCTAAAATGGTTTCTTATCGTAAAAATGGATTTATTTAGTAAATTTCCATTAATGATGAATTCAATTACTTTTCACCTGTTATTAAGACATTTAAGTAATTTAATCTTTCTTTCTATTTTCATTCCATCAAAGAATTCTTTGCTCGTATGATAAATCTTATATTGAAGGGATTTACGTAGATTAGTAAGGCAATTACGAGATGATAAATTAGTTAATTCAGTCTTATTTATGTAAAGGGAATCAAAATGACAAGTGATACTTCTACAATAGAATCATCTAATGATGATGATACAAAAAGCCAATCTAAACCTTTTCATAATGATAAACTAATGATTATGACTTTGATTATCGCATCAATCATAACTTTTCTTATTTATACAGGTCCTGATTGGGTTTTTTGGGAAATTCCAACAAGAGATATTGTCAGCTTTGTCTTGAATCTATTTGGAGTAGAGCATTTTCTTCTGCCAGAGGAAATCACTCGTGTTGTACCTGATTTTATGAGAGGTGGTTCATATCCTTTTCTAGAAGCAACTGAATTAACTCCAGGGATCAATATTCCTGCTACAGCTGGAGATTATTGGATTGTAAAAGCATGCACAGGGTTGCAGGCAGGTGGTTTATTAGTGGCTGTTATCCTAGTTACAAATGCTCAATGGTTTAACAAAGTTTGTGCAATTGTAGCTATATTATTTACACTTTTCGTTACAAATGCTTTACGAATTGCATTTCATTTATTATGTGTTGAATTCCTTGTTGTTCAATTCAATATGGATTCTAATACAGCTTTCTACTGGGCTCATGATGTTTCTAGCAAGGTGATAGGGTTTTTTGGGACAATTTTATTCGCGATAATAATTGAAAAAATGGATGTTCCGATTATTGATCAATTTGCTGACTGGTTAGATTGGATTTGGTGGAGATCAACTAAGATAGGTTCAAAAATCTACTCTTATGTTGATCCATATCTGTTTAAGATGGGTGTATTTAAGAAATAAATCAGAGCTGAACTAAACCAGGAAGTCTTGTTGGGAAAAAGGAGGAATATTTAATCACTTTTCTTTAAAGCTTCTTCAATATTATCTACTGGAATTTTCATTTCACGCATCTTTAACCCTGTTATCCAATACTCTGAACGTATCATCAAAAAAATTATCATTCTAGTAGAAATTCAACCCTTATATCCATAGCTGAAAAGTATTTAAATTTTCATATCTGCGATTAAAGACATATAGACAAAACTTTAATTTGATTGAAATAGTTAAAAAGATGATTAATATGGAAGAACAAATATGGCATAAGCAT
Source organism: Candidatus Hodarchaeota archaeon (assembly GCA_030589605.1). Classification (GTDB taxonomy): domain Archaea; phylum Asgardarchaeota; class Heimdallarchaeia; order Hodarchaeales; family Hodarchaeaceae; genus Hodarchaeum. The sequence continues at coordinate 6,310 of JAUUVJ010000158.1, forward strand.
AATTGGCCAAATAATGTTAAAAAATCTTTGGAATATCCAAATGAGCCGCTCTATAAAATATTGGAAAATACAGCAGAAAAAAGTGGAGAATTACCATATATAATCTTTAGTGGAACCACAACGACCTATGCGGAAGCGAATCTTGCCTCGAATAAGGTCGCAAATTTTCTGATACAAAATGGAGTGAAGAAGGGGGACAAGATAGCTATATTTTTACCAAATACACCACATTACCCGATTGTTTTTTTTGGGATTCTGAAAGCAGGAGCAGTAGCTGTCACCTGTAACCCAACCTATACTAAAGATGAGTTAGCTTACCAGTTGAAAGACTCAGAAGCAATTTATGCTTTTGTATTTGACCATGAAAGGTTTGCTCCAGCAGCCTATGAGGCAATAAAGGGAACCAAAGTTAAGAAAGTAATAATTTGCAGTGCGAAAGATTTTCTCTCAAAAATGAAAGGAATTCTTGGTGGTTTGCTTGGAAAAGTTCCCAAAAGCCCCTATTATGAAGATGATGTGACTTTCTTCTTTAAGGATGTTATGGAAGCAGACACAACCAAACCAGAAGGAATTGACATAGATCCTAAAGAAGATTTAGCGATGCTTATTTATACTGGTGGAACTACAGGAGTTCCGAAAGGTGTAATGTTAACTCATCACAACCTGTATGCAAATGTTCTCCAGTTAGATGAATTTGTTTGGATTCACCCAGACGATGGAAGCGAACCATTCAAACTCCGTTATGGGAAAGAAGTTTTTATTGGTGCTCTTCCTTGGTATCATTCCTATGGTTTAACTTTAACAATGATTGGTGGAGCTTACAAAGCAGCTAAGGTAATTCCTATTCCTGATCCTCGTGCAGGAAAACCTCCTCTATCGGTTGTTCTTGAAGCCATTAATGACCACAAAGTCACTGTTCTTCATGCTGTTCCGACTATATATGCTGCAATTGGATCTATTTATTCGCAAGATCCAGAGAAGTATGATCTTACTTCAATTCTAGGGTGTGGCTCTGGAGCAGCCCCATTGGCCCCAGAATTAGCAAAGAATTTTGAAAAAATCACAGGCGGTACTGTGTTCGAAGCTTATGGTCTTTCGGAAACATCTCCTCTCGCGACACTTAATCCTACTAATAAGGTTCAACGGAAATTTGGATCTGTAGGTTTTCCAGTATCAGATACTTATGTTAAGATTGTAGATCTGGAAACTGGCCAAAAAGAACTACCAATAGGAGAAGATGGTGAAATCGCTCTAGCAGGGCCTCAGATCATGAAAGGCTACTGGAATAAACCAGAAGCAACTACGGAAGTATTCCGAGAATTTGATGATATGAAGTTCTTCCTAACTGGAGATATTGGTCATATAGACGAAGAAGGTTATACTTTAGTAACAGATAGAAAGAAAGACATGGTAATCGTTGGTGGTTTGAAAGCATATCCGAGAGAAATAGAAGATATATTATTTGGACACCCGAAAGTTAAACTCGCTGCTATTCTTGGTCTCCCTAAGGAAGATGATCCAACTACTGAATATGTAGCTGCATTTCTAGTACTGAATGATGGAGAAACAGCAACTGAAGAGGAAATTATCGAATGGTGTAAAGATAAAATGGCGGGATATAAGCGTCCTCGAACGGTTCAATTCCGCGATGAGCTCCCTCTTTCAACTGTAGGAAAAGTACTGCGAAGAGTGATTAAAGAAAAAGAATTAGAGAGTTAATATAAACTCTCATCTCTTTTATCCTCTTTGCTCATTTAGGAGCTGGTGGATTCAAATTCTCTATTTTCACCCGTATTGCGATATTTTATGCACAATCCACCACTTTTCGTCTATTTTCATAATGTTAAAGAAATCAATGAATTTTACTAGATTGTTACAAGGATATGGTTGAAGATTAATCTATCATAGTGTTTTTACACCAAAATAGCTGATTCAAAATTTATTTCCCCAGAAATCAGAAGAGTGAAGTTCTTGTACACATTTTTCTTTCGTTAATTTGTAAAATTCCTTCGTTGGGTAACTTAAATCATGAAATTCAATGCTATATTTCTCGAGATCTAGAATTACTAGAGAGATTGTGCTTCCAGAACCATCTCTTGGTTGTCCTATTGATCCAGGATTCAAAATAATTTGGCCTTCATCAGGTTCAACAACAAACCTCTTTGGAAA
>JAUUVJ010000139.1 GCA_030589605.1 Candidatus Hodarchaeota archaeon
TCATTGTAAATGAAAGCCTGAGCTGCTGTACTTCCACCCTGCCAAGCTTTGAAATTAGCATCATCAGCTACAAAAAAGTTAATATCACAACCATCACAAAGAAATTTAACATTTACTTTGACGTTATCTTTAGTTGTTTCTACTGACCAAGCCCGATAACTTAGCATGGGTATTGTAACTGTGACTTCTCCTGTGGAAGAACCTGTTTCTCCAGATTTTGATGTTACATCCTCTGTTGTTGTAGTAGGTATTGTTGTCGTAGTAGCAGGAATTTCATCAACAGCAGTTATAGTAATGTGTCCACTCTTAGAAGTAACAACCGAATCAGTATTATCTAAATAAACCCACCAAGTATCAACCGTAGGAAGTGTTTGATAGATATCTAAACTGCTAACATCATTATATATATACCCAACGGCAGTTTCACTGTTATCCCACTTCGTAGCCTCTGTATCATTGAAAATAAAAAGATTAATATCGTCATCGCAAGTTAATTCTATGTGTATATAAACAGGAACGGATGTTACATCAATCCCATAATAGGAATATTCGCCTGCTTCCAATGAATAATCTTCATCATAAAGTACTGTATCAACAGCACTTACAACTGTGCAATTAAATAGAAATAATAAAGGAATTACCAAAAAAATTGATATAAGTAAATTTTTTTTCATTACAAATCCCCTTTCCAAAAGTGTTGTAGGTTTTTTATATATACACCAGGAGTAATTTCCCATTCTTTATTATCCCAAGCAATTTCCCAATCATTATTCGCTTGAGCAATTGTCGTGCCAGTAATTGATAAGAATATTAAAAAAGCTATTCCTACAATTCTTCTTCTTTGTTTTAATATATTTTTCATTTTAATCACTTTAATTGTTTTTTATTAGGGTTTTTCCCTTTTCCTCTTCTCTTTCAATAAAAAAAGATGTGGGAGTTAGGAAGAGTAAGCTATCGCAATGCCATTCCTATGAGAGAGTTTATTATTTATTTGTTTATTTCACCTACTCTTCCAGAGTATTTTGTTTTACTAATTGGTTTGCAGGTAGTATTCTACCATATTTGACATTTTTAGTCTTATATATCATCCTTTATCATCTTTCAGCTTGATAATCCTCGTCCAGTATCTACACCTAGGACACCAGTATCCATCTCTCTCTGACTCCATATCTTGCTTACAGAATCCGCACTTCATTTGTTATTCTCCTTATCTTTCTTCTTATCTTGGGCTCTTCGTTCTTCTTTGGTTAACTTTGGGCTCAGATTTGTCACTTCCTTAACTTATTTTGGGTAGAAAACATCCATCATAACACAACTGAGCAAAAACAACAATAATAGAATCATTCCATATGATATAAAGAATTTAGCGTCCTCTTTAGTCATTTTAGTCATTTTAGTCATTTTAGTCATTCAATTCCAACCTAACAACAGAAGAAAAACAACAATACCAATAAAAATAAGAAAACTATAACTAATACAAATAAAAACACCCCGAATCATAGCAGGAAGTTGACAAGCACCATGATAATAGATTTTGTGGATTCCCTTCCATCCAATCCCTGTGGTTTTTATCGCTTCTTCAATAGACAATTCTTTCTTACAATATTCGCATCTTACTGTTTTTATGTCCATTTTATCACTTTCTAATGATTTATTAGTAAATTCACTCATTTATATTTCACCTTCTACTTTCATACCACAATGAACACAGAATTTTACATTTTCGATAGGCTTTCCACAATAAATACAAAATCGAAACTTTATAGATGGTGTGACCGCTCGAGGAGGAGGTGGAGGCAACCACCGTTGTTTCTGTCCAAATATGAACCAGATAAAGAATGTTGGAAAACCGATTATAACAACCCATGCAAGCAATTCATGTATAAGCCAAGCCCTGATAATAAGGTTAATGTAGACCACGAACAGAACTGGACTACAACAGAAGACAATAACAGATCTATTAAATCTTTTTCTTCGATGTTCTCTCTGATAGTGAACAAGGCAGTGAAAACATAGCCAATGATCAGGGAGTTTAGGGTTTCCTCTACAGTTAGAACATAATTCTTCTTGCTGTTCATTCATCTTTTATTCCTTTTCTTTACTTATTTTGGGTAGAAACTATCTATTATGACATAACTGATTAAAAACAACAATAATACAATCATTCCGTATGATATAAAGAATTTAGCGTCCTCTTTAGTCATTTTATTCACCTTTTTTTTCCAATAGATCAGGTTGGTATTATATTTCCCAATCGAGATTATTCAGATGGAAGTGTAGGTTCTGACACTTGAGAATCCTTAACTATTGCAAATATTATAAGACCTAAATCTACAAATACAGTTAAAATTAAACCAATACCTGGAGATACACTAACAAGTCCATTGGAGGCATATTCAGTAGCAAGACTATTAATGGCTATAATAAATATTCCATGTATAAGAATACCTAAAATTCCACCGATTAAAGCTGCGATTCTTCTTGTATTATGACTCTTAGCAGCCCAAATAACTATACAAAGTATTATTCCTAATATTGCAGTAAGTATTCCTCCATATCCCAATTGCATACCTGTCACATTTAACGTTATAAATAACGCACTTACAGAAGCCCATGGTAAAAAAGTCATTATTATTAATACTACAGACAATCCTAACATAATTCTTTCGTTAGTAGTTAATAAATCTTTTAATTTATTCATTTTCATGTTTTTTTTACCTTCTTTTCTCGTATATTTCTTTTTCTACATCCTTTCCTTCTCTTTTTCGCTAGGAAAAAAAGAAAGGGGGGTAGATCTGTTAAGATCCTTTATGTCGCCTCCTTCTAATATGGACACATGTGATTCCTATCAATGCTATTCCTATAACTCCGAGTCCGTATGGTGCTTCACCAATAATACCAGTCTTTGTGAGTATTCGAACATCTAAATCTGTTAAAACAATACCAAAATTGGCATAATAGCCAAAACCAGTCGAAGCATTTACTACAGCAACAAAGGTATATTCTCCTGATTGATTAATTGTTAAAGCTGATTCAAAAGTATGTGGAGATGTCATTGAACCTCCTGTATTCCCTGTAGAAAATGATAATATCGGAGAAGAGCAAATAGCAGATCCGCTTAAACCTAGAAGAGCCTCTGTTGATATATAAACATGATAAGTTCCTGCAGGAATATAGACAGTTGTTGATCCTGATTCCTCTGCTGTTGCTCCTATAGTAATTCCGTATTGATTTGCACTGACGGGAATCAGATTGATAGATAGTAATATCATACTAATAACGAGTATTAGGCTTAACATTTTCTTTTTCATATTTTAATTCTCCTATTTCTTTGATTTATTTCTCTTGGGAAGTCCTTGCCGACCTCCGAACCAAGAGCTTAATATAAAAAAAGGAAGAAGGGTATAACCTCCTATCCAATCGCACCTCCAAGATCACAGAAAGCAATAGACATAATATCGAAATCAAGACCACCGTAGTCAAGATAATCTTGCAACCACGCAGGATTTGAGCCAAAAGGAATATCCCATGTAGGGTCAAGCCAACACCATGTGAAATTCCCATAATAGGGGTCTATACTACCAAAAGTCCACAAGCTAGTGGTAGGATATTGTGAATAGAAGGCACTAGTGTCTTCAATATGTACCAATAGAGTTCCATGATAGAAAGATCCTAATGTTGGATGATCAGGGTCATGGAATATTGCAATTGCTGTTTCAAAGCCACAAGACTCTAAATAAGCTGCGTCAAGAATAGCTTGGTCTTCACAATCACCCATAGTTCTAAATGCTGTTTCCACGGGAAACTTGATATAATCCCCAAACGCAGGTTCTTGATACCGTGTAATGTCAGAATCATACTCGTAATCAATTGTATCAACGCACCACTGATGAACTGTATCAATGCCAGCCAACTCGATTCCTGTGAGATCAACACCCCAAAATGGTAACCAATCCCAAAATGACCAATACATTACCTGCCAAGATAACCACATTGTATCACTCCCATATACTAAAGCATCGGAGAGAGCATCGGACACAGTACTAAAGGCATTATACTGATTGGAATCATGTAGCACCACATCACGGCAAAATTCAACAAATCCCATATATTGCTCTTTTTCCGTTATTCCATCAAGATAGAGAGGTTCGTAATAACGTCTTACTGCCTCCGCAAAAAGACAATACTGCACTGGGAAGATCTGCTGACTAATCCAAATCGTTAAAGTAGTGTAAGAACTATTTAGTAGTTGATAATCACTTTCTAGTAAATCATACTCAGCATTTAACTGGGAGTAATCTTGATTTAACTGAACATACGAAATCGACAAAAATAGATAATTCTGCTGTAGTTCCTGATTACTCTGTACTAGCTGCTGATAGGTTTGATCCAATATCTGATAGGTCTGTAGTAATGTATCATATTCATCAGAAAGAACGAAGTAATCACTCTCCAAACTCTGAAAGTCGCTCTCTAGTGTGGTATAGCTGCTCTGTAAGGTATTAAAATCCTCTAATAAGATATTAAGATTCTCTAATAACTCATCACGTTCGTTTTGAAGTGTCTGATGATTTTGGAGCAACTCCGAGTATAATATAGTTAAAGTGTTATTCTGAGACTCAAGTAGCTCGTAATTAGCAACCAAGCCATAATAGGTCTGGTTCAATTGCTCATGCTGGTCTATTAATTCATAATGGGTAGAATTTAAATCGAGATGATCTCCTGTGAGAATATAATAAGTAGAATTTAGCGATTCGTATTCCAGTATCAAATCTTGGTATGTTTGGTTTAATATTTTACAATCCTCAATAGTTTCATTAAGAGTACTCATAGCCATATTGTATTGACTTGTAACTGCGGTATATTCGTTGATTAAAGTATCATGAATATCCAGTAGCATATCATATTGACTTAATAGATCATTGTAGCTATTATTGAGTTCTTTATGCTCAGATAACAATTGCTCGTAGTCATCTGCTGTTCCTTGAAGTTGGGAGTTCAAATCCTGATTATCAAAGAGTAATACTCCTGATCCAAGTAATCCAGTGGTTCCTATAAGAGAAATAGCCACTAGTAGTCCATATAATGTTCTTTTTTCCATTTTTTATTCATCTCCTTTTATTTTTGTTGCCTCTGGAGTAAATGAATACTCAAAACAAAGACATAGCATAAAAAAAAGGAGAGGGGATTTTTTTTACCTTCTCTGTGATATAAAAGCCTCCCAACACTTGATGGCTTCTTCAGTGCCACAATCAGGACAAATATTCTTGTATGGAGGATGTCGACTCTTAACAGGCTTTTTATTATAGGCAAAACCACAACTAGTGCAGTGATGAAAGCCTTCACCTAAATCGAGAGATTCTATTTCTTCTTTTTTAATTTTACTAGCCTTAGATGGGCTAGTATCACCAAAGAAAGACATTTTTTGTTTTTTCCTTTATTTTTGTATTTTTTTTGATGATTTTATTTCTAAAATCAAATTTCCCTCTTAAGGCTATTTTTAAGAGGAGGAGGGAGGAGGTCTGATCATTTAAAAAAAAGCCATTCGAGAGAGAATTTTCTTTTCGCACTGATCAGACCTCAAAACATTCATGATTTTATCACTATTTTTTTTCTATTTTTTGTTCATTTTTCGAGAATTTTTCGCATCAAAAGTAGTTGAGAACTTTCACCATATCAACCTTTAAAACCTTTTGCATAATTTCATGCAATCGGTGTAAAAAGTGAGTAATTCTGATAAGAAAAAAGTGAAAACAAATCAAACTGTGAATTCGATGCCCGAATCTAAACTTGAACAATTAAAGATAACCAGTGAGGCAAAAGACCTACTATATTATAATAGAACACGAGGGGAGACTTATTCTGACACTATTATACGTGTCTTTACTAAATGGAAGGAATTGAAGGAAAAAGAGGAATGACCTCCTTTAAATAAATTAAAGGAGTTGATTAAATAATGGTAAATAATAAACAAATTGCTCTAGTTATCATTGGTGTTATTATTCTATCAATTGGAGTACTTAATTATGTAGATGCACAACAAAACTTAGTGCAAGAGAGTGTAAACAAGCAGATGGGTTTTTCTACTCTCCCAGCAGGCTATTCACAGAATGCTGACCAGACTTTCTTATTTTCGATACTAATCGCTATCGGGTTCTTTATCGGTGCTTCGGCAATTGGTAATGGTAATTCAGATCCAAAGAAAATCAAAAGAATAGTTGTCTAGCCTTTTTTTGTGGTTTTTTCTTTTGGGATTTATGGTAAATTCAAAGTTGAAGCGGACTTCAATTTTGTTTTCTCCTGAAAATCTAAACTTCAATTTTTTACTTTTTTTCCTTAGTTTTTTATCTACTCACTTGTATGACATTATCTTTTTATCAACTTACTTCTATGAAACTGACAGTATTTTTACTACTATATTATATATAAAGACTACTACTTTTCCTTTATGGCGGATATGAGGATACCAACATTTAATAGAAGCGATATTTCATATATTTACTGAAATGATTGAACCAATACCAATAGTAAAATTGAATGATAAAGCTTCTTGGATTGAAAATAAGACCATAGCTGTGTCTGCTTTTGATTTAATCAAACATGGGAAGAGATTAAGTCAATTCAAAAAGAAAAAAATCATTGTATTATCGATTATTCCAGATTTTTTTGATGATTCTTATAGAAAACTACTAGATAATGGTTTAAAAGAGATTAAAGAGAGAGAGAATCTTATCCTGACCTCTTCTAATTGTACGATATACACAGATAAGCCAGAATGGGGAAAAGAAGAATTAGAAGATATGTTTGAGGATAATAACGAATTGTTTGAAAATTATAAGATTAAAATTGGAGTATTAAAAGGTTATAATACTGAAAGCTATGAGAGGACAAGAAAATCTTTGGAAAAGTACGTACAAGCTTATTTGCTGTGTATAACAGAGGAAAATCGAAATAATCCACGTTACTTCTCATTGCTAAACTTTATTCAAAATAACTTCCCCGAGGGTCTGGACAAACCTTTGTATCTTCAGGGCTGTACATTAAAACAAATGAAAGCCATTCCAAGACTCAATATTAAAATAAAAGGAATAATAACATCAGGTCATCTTATTGATTCTGTTTTTAGAGATCATAGAAAAATTAAACGGGCTACTAGAATAACTCAAAGTTGGAGTAAATGGTCACAGGCTATTCGGAATGCCTAATAAAAATATTTTAAAAAAGTCAAATTTATCCAAATTTTTCAAATGTTTTGTTGTCAAAATTAATTTAGATCAAAAATAATTTGGATTAGTTGTAGTGCCTAAAAAATTCGGTCTGTACTCCCTCTAGAACACATAGAACATTAGATTATTCCAAAAAACACTAATCTGAACATTAGAGAGAAAATAAGATATATTAAGAATGTTAACATTTCAACTCCCTAATTCCTCTCTTCTAACCCTTTTTTCACTATACCTTTTTTTCTCTTAATGTCATGTTTAATGACATCCAGAAATGCAGTTTTACTAGTAAATGCGACAAGGTAATGCTTTTTAAAAGATAATGATATACGTTAAATCAAAAAAATAGAAAATCTAATGTGATGAAAAATGACTTCCGTACAAGCGAAAAAACCACAAATTGATGATTATCGGCTTATACTAACCACCTGCCAAAAATGTTTAGCACAATGGTACCCTAGAACAAAAACGAGACCAGTCAGGTGTCCCCGTTGTCGATGCTTGAAGTGGGATAACTATCAACTACCAAAAAAGGAAGATAAACGGTTTAAGCCCAAAAATAAGAAGAATCAATAATTAAAATAAAAAAAGGAATAATTGGAAGGGCTCCCAGCAAAAAACCCTTCCACAAAGAGTCAAGGAGATGACAAACTTTGTCACCAAACATATCAAAGAAAGATTCTAATAAACTTTTCGATAGAGAGGGAATAAAAAAAGACTTTCTGAAAATTATCGATGCCAATAAAAAAACTCTTCTTGACTACCTCAAATCTATTGAGTTAGCAATCGAAAGTCCCCAAATATCTAATTGCGAAGATTGTAACAAAACACTTGATAAAGAATGTCAAGGCCTTTATCGTATTCCAATACCACTTATAGAAGGTGTTCACAAGGCTTGGAAAACTAATTGCCCTAATTGGCACTGCTTTAAATGGAGAATAAAAAGCAGTATAGATAGCGAAGAAGAACCTCTAGCAATAGTAGAACATGAACCAAAGTTTGAAAATATCCTGCCAAAGGATAACTTTATCTCCCGCTATTATAAATTAGGAACTGGAATGAATGATGCATATCCTGAATATCACTTCATGGCCGCGGTCGTCATCATAGCCTCAGTCATTCAACGTAAAATCATTCTAGAATTGAATAATGATTATTATACTAATGTATATTCAATTTTAGTAGGTGATTCAACCAAATCACGAAAAACAACAGCCCTAGAGCAGCTCATGAAAAAGATTATTGGAAGATCAGTTCATTTCTTTCCTGATGATTTTTCAGGCCCAGCTATAGTCGATGAGCTTGCAGAAAGAGGACAAGGATTGTTTCATATTGATGAATATGGAGAATTTCTGGCAAAAATGAATCGAGATTATAATGCAGGAATAGCTAGTTTCTTATGTAAAATTTATGACTGTCCAGAATATAGAAGAAAGCGATTAAGAAAAGAAACATTTATTATTAATAATGCTTACCCATGTATTATTGGAGGGATACAACCAAATATCTTAGCAGAACATACCACAGAAACCGATATTGCAACTGGTTACTCTGCAAGAATTCTATGGCTTTATCCCACTCGCTACAAAAAAACAAAACCAGTCAGAGAAAAAACCGATGAAGAAAAACGAACTATGATCGACTTAAATGAAGTAGTTAAGAATTATGCCATTCTCTTTTCAGGAGCTATTGGTAATATATCAATAGGAGCAACCAAACAAACCCTTGATAAATATAATGAATGGAGTGAGAGATTTGAGAGAATATTAGAAGGTGATCCATATGAGGAAGTTATGGGTTCACAAATTGGTCGATTGAAAGATTATGCCTTAAAATTAGCCATGATTTTTACAATAGCTGATCCAAAAGTTTATTCATTCATTTCAACCCGAGGTAAAGCATTAGAAAAATATAAAGAAATCTCAAATGAAGAGCAACAAGAAATCCTTCAATCAGTAATGGGCGATTCTATTACTGAGTATAACAATCAATCTAAATTATTAATCCCTGAAAAA
>JAUUVJ010000085.1 GCA_030589605.1 Candidatus Hodarchaeota archaeon
ATGCATCTTTTGCAATTTTAGGATCTACGATAAATGCACTCAAACCTTTTGGCCCTTTGGATTTATCAGTAACAGCAAGAGTAATATTAGTCCCTGCTGGACCCCCATGAGACAAAAAGATCTTATTCCCTGTTAAATAGTATGAATCTCCTTCTTTTTCAGCTTTAGTTGTTATAGCTGAAATATCAGACCCAGCATTTGGTTCTGAAAATGCCATAGCTCCTATAGCGTTACCACTAGAAAGCAGAGGAAGATATTTTTGTTTCGCTTCTGGTGTTCCAAATTTATTAATAATCTCTATACTGAGACTTTGACTTGGAAAGAACATTGAAAAAGCCAATGAAGCTCGGGCCATTAGTTCGATAACCGCACTCCATAAGGTATAACTTAAGCCAAATCCATCATATTCTTCGGGGACTATAATTGCAAAAAGATCGTTTTCTTGGCATTTCTTATAGAGATCCATCATCCCTGAAGGATACGAAGCCTGTTTTGTTGTACTATCAAATTGGGCACCTTCTTCGTCCCAATCCTGTTCCCTTTCGATAATTTCATTCATAGCGAGGTCATAAACCATCTCTAGAATCATTTGGTTCTGTTCTTGTTCCTCTTTATTGAAATTGAAATTATTTAGAATTTTTAAAATTTGTTTCAAATGATAAACCTCGAGATTAACGTTCATAATCGGTCTAGAACGTTATTTTCGTTAATATCAATTGAGGAACTTATCGCATAAAATTCTTTTTCGACTATTTTATAATTGCATTTCAAGTAGAGAAGGAAATTATCAAGAACAATTTTCGCTAGTAATTGAAAATTCATAAGGGATTGGAATTAAAAAAAGATATAAGTTTCAAACAACAAGAAAAATCAGTTAACGGCGCCCATATCTATCACTGATTATATTGCGGGTGCTAGTTTTTCGATTTTTACGTTTTTGTTCCTGAAAATTGACGCTAGCTATTATCTCATTGGCTAATAGCCTGAAAACTTTATCAACATTGGTCCCTTCTTTCGCTGAAGTTTCGATATAATGCACAGAAAAACCATACTTGTGTTTCAATAATTTAGTCACTTCTGCTGCGTATTCTTTTCCATAGCGAGCCGTTACTTGGGCTGGAAATGCTGGGTTATCCCGAAGATCAGATTTAGCTCCGACAATTAGAAGTGGGACTTTTCCATGACCATTAAGATTCCAATAGTTTTGGATCCATTCGACTAAATTCATATAGGATTCCTGATTTGTAATATCAAAGAAACAAAGTGCTCCAATGGCTCCACGATAGTATAAATCCCGTACAGCCTTAAAACGAGGTTGACCTGCTAAATCCCATATTTGAAATTTGATATCATATGCTGTTTTTGTTTCCTGATGATAAAGAGACATTTCTTGAGATGCGAAGTCAGCTCCGATGGTCATCAAATATTCAGTCTTAAATCCCTCACCAAGCCAAGCACGGCGTAATGCTGTTTTACCTACTCCTCCATCACCGATTAGCACAATTTTAGCTCGCAATTTATGTCCTAAGATTTTTCCACCTGTTGCCTGTCTAGTTGACATAATCCTCTCACTATTTTTCGGATGTCTTTTTCCCCTCAATTAATCGATTTCGTTCAACTTAATTTCAGGAATAGAGTGTACTTTTATATTGATTCTCGTCAACTATCTGCTTAGGCCTTTATAAGCTATTCGCAACTTCCCTTCGTAATGCATCATAAATGATAACTACAATATATCTCTGCTTCAAATGTAAAATATCTAACATCTTACGTTGAGTTTATTTTATTCAAAAGAGTTTAGTAATAGATTCATAATTTTGAATTGATAAGTTACCTCATTTATTAGAAAAATTGTCTTTAGAAATAGGTCTTGTTATCCTCTTCTTATAGATGGATAACTCAAAACGAACAAACTTAGGTTTGTATTCTTAGTGAAATTTCATTTCTCGAGGAAATTTCTATCAGAAGATAAAGTTGTTAAATAATTATTTTGATTGCAAAAATGTCTACCTTTCAAGTTCTTAAGAAAGAATAAAAAATCAATAATTTTTATTGAGGTATTTTTAATGAATACACCAGTTTTAACAAGTTTAACTCGAACTCCTATGGGGAAATTATTAGGAGCGTTTTCTAACACATCTGCAGCTAGATTAGGATCAATTGTTGTTAAAGAAGCTGTAAAAAGATCAGAATTAGATCCAGTTGATGTTGATCATGTTATCATGGGCCATGTTATTACAGCAGGCTGTGCCCAAAACACAGCACGACAAGCAGCAATATATGCAGAACTACCTGTTTCAACAGGAGGTATTACAGTGAATAAAGTATGTGGATCAGGAATGGCTTCAATAATATGGGCCGCACAAATGGTGAAAACAGGTGATATGGATATTATTGTTGCTGGAGGAATGGAAAATATGACAATGGCTCCTTATTTATTGATGAAAGGACGTCAAGGATATCGCTTTGGGAATAATACATTAGTTGATTCGATGTACAATGATGGATTATTCGATATCTATAATCAAATGGCTATGGGAAATACAGGAGATATCATCTCAAAAAGATTCAAGATCTCTAGAGAAGAAATGGATGCATTCGCTGTTCGATCTCATCAAAGAGCTCATCAGGCTAAAGAAAATGGCAAATTTAAAGATGAAATTGTTCCAGCTGAAATACCCACACGAAAGAAAGGGACTATTACAATAACAGAAGATGAAGGAATAAGACCAAATACTACGATCGATAAATTAGCTAAATTGTCTCCTGTTTTCAGCAAAAATGGTAAAATTACTGCTGGTAATGCTTCGCAGATCTCTGATGGTGCTAGTGCAGTTGTTGTTATGAACGAAGATTTAGCCAAAGAAAAGGGTATTCCGATCTTAGCTAGGATTCATAGTTATGGAACAAATGCAACGAAACCAGAATGGGTTATGGAAGCTCCAGTTGAAGGAGTTAAACAATTACTTGAAAAAACTGGGTTTTCTATCAGTGATTTTGATCTCATTGAACATAACGAAGCCTTTGCTTCAGCAAGTTGTGCAGTAAGAAATAGTTTGAATATCCCTGATGAAAAATTCAATGTCAATGGTGGTGCTGTTGCTTTAGGTCATCCATTAGGCTGTTCTGGAACACGAATTCTAGTTACTCTATACCATGAATTAGTAAAACGTAATGGACACCGTGGATTAGCCACGATTTGTCTTGGGGGTGGAGAATCGGTTTCTATGATCATTGAGAGATAAGAGTGTAAAGATCAGAAGTTATAGAAGTCTAAGAATCTCCCAAATACAAAATCTTCTTTAAATCTTGGTTCCATCTCAAATAATTCAGTAGAAAAAGTGTTAAAAAAATCGCTAAAAATATCGATAATCTGGGAAAATAGACAGAAAGCATAGAAAACAGTTCCTCCTGCGAGTAATGTTTTCGGGCGATCCCAATGCATATAAAACCCCGTACTCAGAATGATTCTCGTCTGGTTTAGGTATGTCCGATCACACTCGCGAAAGATAGCGGATCGAAGGGAAATAACTTCTTCTATAGACGGATACTTAGTTAAAATTAACCGAAACTCAGAATAGGTCGTTTGATCGACTTTATATGATTTATAAATCCCTCGTTCAATTCTTTTGCGATCTTCCTCTGAATAATTTGCATTGTAACTTCCGACAGCATTCCAATCATCTCTATGCGCTTTAACTAGCTTTTTGGCCTGTTTAAGCCTTTGCTCCATCACTTCTTTACGAACAGGAGGTCTATCCCAGCGATAAGTCAGGCCTGAATTAATCAATGTGGCAAAATCGTAGGTACAGCCATAATATTCATAAAACTCGGTAAATCATTGGATCAGAATGCGTTTAAAGTTCTCAAACCACGATATGTTTTTATCAAACTTGTGGGACTTCAGAATTTCATCTATTATCTTAGAATAATTGACATGAGGTAGTTTTTCGGAAATCTCAGAATTAGCAGGAGAGTCTATAAGAACAGTTTTCATCTATGAAACCTCTTAGGAATAAAGTAGCACATTTAGACAGATAAATTTATCCATAAATTCAATATTAATCATATAATTCAGCCTATCTTATAACTACAAGAAGCTAAATTAGACCCTGAATTTTCAAAGGGTTAAGTGAACCACATTCAGGACAAGAATGAAAGTCAGGTTCTAGTGGAGTGTATTCGCAAGAAGGACACTCAATAATCGAATCAAGAACCGCTTTTTCTAAAAGGTTAAGCAAAGTTTGTTGGTTAATATAAACAGATAGCCTCTGATGTGGTTTCTTTTAGGATTCATTAGATTTTAACCAAATAGTAGTAATTCAGTGAATTGGAAGCATATTATGTAAAAATTTATCGCTAAAACTTCTTAAGAACACTTTAAAAGCTTTGCAATATAAGATATTAAGAAGAAGAAGAAAACAGGTTAAATCTACTAAGTGAATAAGACAATGAAATCACTATCAATGAAGAGAAGACGTGAGACTTTCATACGAAATCCTAAACGCGTACTTGCCAAATTTCACTTACCACCTAGTGAAAAACGAGTAAAAAATATAATCAATCGCATATTATCTTTATCGGAAGAAGAAACTCATAGAATATTAGAGTCAGTTATCAAGAATTATGAAGATCGACACAATGATCTTGAGAAGATTCTTTTAACTCATTTTGAAAGAATTCAAACTCATTTGCCAAAAAAAGAAAATCTCTCTTATGAACAAATGTTATTGCTAGGGTCATTTTTTACTCGTGAATATTCTATCGAAGCCGCAGCCTTATTTAACCCGTCTATTATCCTTCATCCTGATCAAAGTGAGTTATCAACAGGAGAAACAAGTTTTATTCTTAGCTTAAGGGCCACTGGAGAAGGACATATTTCCTCTATTGTTTTTCGTAGTGGAATTATTGATAAAAAAAATAGGATTAAGCTAGATCCAGTTAGTCCTTATGTGGAGTTGCCTCATATTGAGTTTGATCCTATATATGAAAAAGAATTATTTCTAACTAGATTAGCTCAATTGAATGTTGATACCATACTTTGTGACCAAATATTTGAAGAATTAACAGATCAATTTCGATATAATGAGTTACAGGCTCGGATTCAACAATTTAAAACCAATCAATTACCCTCACAAACATTGAATGCAACTCTTGAAATAATTGGTTGGATCGCTAACTCAAATTATACATTAAATTTTCGACCAGAAAGTGATCTATCAGAACGGGTAATTTTTCCAGTATCTCAGATGAAAAGTAGAGGGATTGAAGACGCTCGGTTTGTACGCTTTGTTGATAATAATGATAGTATCACTTATTATGCTACTTATACTTCCTACACAGGTTATACTAATATTCCAATGCTGTTAGAGACCCAGGATTTTATTAATTTTAAGATGTGTACCCTGAATGGTCACGCTGCCCGAGGAAAAGGGATGTCACTTTTTCCTAAGAAGATAAACGATCAATATATGATGATTTCACGACAAGATGGTGAAAATCTCTTTATAATGAAATCAAAGAATATTCACTTTTGGCATGAAGTGGAAAAACTGCAAGGCCCAAAATATGATTGGGAATTTATTCAGATCGGGAATTGTGGTTCACCTATTGAGATAAAGGAAGGTTGGTTACTATTAACTCATGGTGTTGGTCCTTTAAGAGAATACTGTATAGGTTCGATACTTTTAGATCTCGATGATCCTGCAAAGGTTATAGGTAGTTTAAAAGAACCCCTTTTGGAACCTAATATGATGGAAAGGGAAGGATATGTTCCTAATGTGGTTTATACCTGTGGAGCCATGATTCATAATAAAACCTTAATCTTACCTTACGCTAGTTCAGATACATTTTCAGGGATTGCAACAATAAATCTTGAAGTTTTAATTGAAGAGCTATTAAATTCATAACTAGCTCGATTGATGAGTAACTTTAAAACACTCGTCTTTTTAATCTAACGAATTTATTGCTTACATTTTCCTCACCTGCCTTTTTAAAAAACATTTTCTCCGATCAGGTAGTAAAATGGCCACAGTTTCGTATCAGAATAGCGTAAATTCTCTAGTAACAAGATCAAGATGACTTACCAGCGGGGTTATGGGTCAGCTCCGTCATTACTCCCCATATGTGACTTATTCACCATTCGAGATAACTAATTTTTTTTATTTTCCTTATTTGTGAGAAATAATTAAAGAGGTATTACTAATATTGCCTCAATATTGTATATAAATATTTGAAAAACTCATATCTTATATGATAGAGCGTAGAAAATCTTCCAAGAAACTCAAAATAAGAAGAAAAGGTTCCTTTTTAATTTTACGTTGATAAAAGAGATTTGAGCTTTGATTGGTGGTAAAACTTGAAGGTTGGTTATGTTTCAACATTCTTGCCTCAACTTTGTGGAATAGCAACTTATACTGAATATCTAATCCATGGGCTTCAAAATATTGCCCCATACATAGATATTAAGGTAATAGCAGAGGATCAAGCAGCTCCAATGAAAAGCAATGGTTTTGAGGTTCTTCCTTGTTGGAATCGAACACGGGAATACGCTACACCTATCCTAAAGCACATAAAGGATTTAGATGTTTTGCATATCCAACATGAGAATTCGATTTATGGTTTCGATGATCGTTTACCAATATTGCTTGAGAAGTTGCCAAACTCTAGAAAAGTTATAACTATTCATTGTATTCTTCCAGCTCAGTTTTCTCCTAGAGGCTCTGTTGATGAAAATTATGCAAGAAAGATTGCCAAATTAGCTGATGAGGTTATTGTGCATCTTGAAAGTCAAAAAGCGATCTTGATGAGACTTGGTATTCCAGAGGAAAAGATAGAAGTCATTCCCCACGGGACAGAGTTGAGTGCGGAAGACCAACTGAAATCTCGGTGTAAATTACAACTTCCAGAAGAAGGAAAGATTTTACTTATGTTTGGATTTATTAAAGCCCATAAATGCTTACATATTGCAATAGAGGCTTTATATCAAATCCTAAAAGAGAAAAATGATGTTTATCTGTTTGTAGCTGGTAGATTAGCGCCTTCAGCATCTGAGACTGAGCAGAATTATGTTTCAAAAGTGAAAGCTAAAATCAAGGATTTGGGATTAGACCAAAATGTGATTTTCCCTAACTATTTTTATCCAAATGAGGATGTTCCTGCCATATTTGCAGCAGCAGATATCGTACTTTTTCCGTATTACGAGGAAAACCGTTCTGCATCGGGTTCATTACACCTGTCAATAGGTGCTCAACGTCCTGTGGTAGTTTCTCGGATTCCTAAGTTCGATGAATTGAAAAATATTTGCGATGAATTATTAATTCTCCCATATAACACATCAGGAATCGCTAAAATAGTGCTTCGCCTGTTCAATGATCCAGAATTTTCACGGTACATTCATAATAGTTTAAAAAAGTACATGACATTGACTTCATGGAGAAACATTGCTAAGAAACACTTAGAAATTTATATGAGCTGAGAGAAAAAAATAACCAAACGGACGATGAAGAAAATTCAAGTTAGAGAAATCTCCTCGCTTTATATTCTACATTCTCACCATAAATATTCAACAAGTGAGTCTAAATGAAAACTCAAAAGAACCATCCTTCTAAAAAAACTGATAATTTTAGGAAGAAAGGAAAGGAGAAAGGAAAAAAATCCAAGTTTAGTATTTTTGTTTCTCTTCATTCCACTGTCTTTATTTCACTCCATAATCCAACGGTGGAGGAGAAGCGATGTCTATGATAATCGAAAGATAAAAAGCATCTCCTGTTTTTTTCTTTATTTCAGGATTTATTAGATTGGTTAAGCAGTGATGGAACCAGAATGAATTGGCCCCAAAAAATAAACGAATACAATGAAATATTAGCTTCTTTAAGGTCCAAAGTATCTCACACCGTTGATGTTTTGAAAATCTATATGCTCGCAATAGATCTTTTATTTAAATTGTCTCATATCAATTGGTGTGGGGTATACTTCTTCAATGATGTTACAAAGGAATTCTATTTAGGTTATTACCGCGACCAACCCACTAATATAAGTGTAATCCGCTTAAATCAGCTTTCATTAAAACCACCATACAAAAAAGTGGATTTATGTAATAATGTGAAAGTTGAAGGGAAGATTTCTCCATATGAACAGGCATCTTCAGAAATAAAGATATTAATTGGACAACAACATAGAACCTTTGGTCTAATTGTCATTAGCTCCCAAAGTGAGAATATTTTTGATGAAATAGATGAAAAATATCTTTCAGAAGTAGTCGAAACTATTTCTGAAAGAGTTCAATACTAATCTCGAATCAGAGTCAAACGTGTTTGTTATAAATGCGTCTATAATATTCAATAGGAGGAACCAAGTCATCAGATAAAGGACAGGAGTATGGAGTAATCTTGATCTGGTTTTCAAATTCCTGTTGAGCTTTTTTCACTACTTCTGGATTCTGCATTAACTCAGCTGTAGCTAGTGCTAATACCTTAGCTGCCTGAAGCATCCCTGTATGTCCAATATGCATCCCTGCTTGTGAAACAAGTTGCCAAGAATGGCCTGGAGTGCCAATAGCTGCACAAGCTGTAGCAAATTGAGCTAATGGAGTAACCCATGAAACATCCCCAACATCAGTTGATCCTCCTTGTGTAACTCCACGACCAAAGATTGGGAGTATTTCATCACAAAAATCTTTATTTTTAAATCGTTCAAAATGTGGTTTACCATCCTGTGGAATGGTCGATATCAGATTTTCAAAGTATTTCTCTGGAAACGATTTTTTCAGCTCATGAGCGAACAATCTATCTTCATCAGAAAAGACAGGTGGACCAATATCCTCCATCTTTTCTTGAAGTAAATCTTCCAAGGTTGTATTTGGTAACATATTAGCTGCTCCTCCGAGAAACACTGTTTTTACTTCAGTTTCGGTCATCATAGCAGCTCCTTCTGCTACTTTTATGACTCTTGAATAAATCTCTTCAACTTGTTCTAAAAGTGGAGCTCTAACAAAATACCAGACTTCCGCTTTATCAGGTACAATATTAGGAGCTTCTCCTCCTTGAGTAATCACATAATGAATTCGACCATCACTAATGATATGCTCACGTAGATAATTACACCCGACATTCATCAATTCAACTGCATCAAGCGCTGATCTTCCATTAAAAGGATCCGCTGCCGCATGAGCCGTTCTACCTTTAAACTGGAAAACTACGTTATATATCGCTTGAAAGTTTGTAGCTAAAACATAATTCATATCCCATGGATGCCATGTTAATGAAATATCTACATCATCAAATAAATTAGCTTTTACCATCCAACCTTTACCATCAGCGTTTTCTTCCGCTGGACATCCATAATACCTTATAGTTCCCTTCAATTCCCCCAATTCAATTTTATTTTTAATAACAATACAAGCAGCTAAACAAGCAGCTCCATAGAGATTGTGTCCGCATCCTTGTCCAGGAGCTCCCTCAACAACAGGTTCTTTTACTGGTTTTATTTGTTGACTTAGACCTGGTAACGCGTCGTATTCACCTAAAATTCCAATTACAGGGTCTTCATTACCATACGTTCCTATTATCGCTGTAGGAAGACCAGCAACGCCTTTTGTTACCTGAAATCCTGCTTCTTCTAATATCTTAGCATGTAGTGTTGACGATTTTGTTTCAAACAAACCAAGTTCAGCATATTGCCATACTTCATTGCTAATCTGTATAAATTGTTCCTTATTATCCTCAATCCACTTTTGTATTTCAATAACCATTCTATTTCACCATTCTATCATAATTACATACTATCTTTAGAAAATTGTTAAATTTAAATCTCTCATATGGTTACAATCACTTTAAATCTTTCTAACAAAATTCTTTCCACTTTTCCACTTCTTTATTTCAAATCTCAACTAATCAGTTTTATTTAAACTTAAAAGTGGTATATTTTTAATTTCATATATTGAAATACACAGATACAAAAACACTACATTTCATTTAAGGAATCATAAATTTAGGAAAGGATGGAGAACGATTAAGAAGAAATTTAAGCATTATATAATTTTCTTAAATTACTCTAATGATGAAATTTAATGAACCTATCTGGAAAGCAGGTTTTGCAACAGTTATTACAACCTTTCAATTAGTTATTTTGGAAAATTATATTATTATTTTTCTGAAGGAGGATTTAGTCACAGCGATTATGATTATAACAATCATTATTTCTCTAAGAAATCTATTACAACTTTTCTTTCGTGTACCTCTAGGAGAACTTTCTCAGATCATTGGTCGTAAACCTCTTCTCGTATCTGGGCATATATGTTTCATTTTATCGTTAATATCTGCTGCTTTTGCAGATAATTGGGTATGGATCTTAATTAGCACCGTTTTCATGGCTATTGGTATGAGTGCTTTTTGGGGGAATTTATTTGCTTTTATTGGAGATGTAGCCCCAGATAGTTCTGGAAGTAATCTTGGAAGAATATTTCAAATGGCTGACGTTGGATCTATATTCGGGTTGATTCTAGCTAGTTTTCTATTGAAAGAACTATTATGGGGATTAAAAGAACTTTTTGGTATTGTAGCGATAATAGCGATAATATCTGGAATAGTGAATATCATTATCTTACCAGAAACACTTGATGAAGAATATAGAAAACGTGTTCCTAGTATACCAAAAGCATTAATTGCTTCATTTTTTTCAATGTTATCATCTTTGAAAGATATGACCCGTAGAAAAAACCTAACACGTGTTTTTTTCTTTCAATACATACTCTCATTCATAGAATTCACAGCAACAACCTTTTTGCCACTTCTCATTATTGAGAAAGGGTTCTCACGAGGTGATGTGTCAGAAATTGGCATGTGGGCGATTTTAGTAATTGTATGGTTCAAACCCTATTTAGGGCGGTTAACAGATAGATTTAATTTCAATATAGTCATTACTTTGACTACTACCATCTATTGTTTGGGTTTACTTGTTTGTACTACCGTTCCAGACAATTCAGTAGAGAGTTATTGGTTATTTGTTTTGCTTTTTATTATCCTTAATGCTTCCTTGATAACAGCTTATATGGCCGAGAGTAGTCAAACATCTAAAGCAGCATCTGTATCTTTCAGAGGAACAGCACAAGGTGCATTAGGATTTTATGTTTCTTTAGGACGAGCAACATCCACTGTTGTGCTAGGACCCATCTGGGAGTTAATTGGATTAATTGGTGTTTTTTTCTTCGCAGCGATATTAGTTCTGATAATAGTGATATCACTCTGGATAATTGGGGAAAAACGAAAGAATCATCATAATCAAAAC
>JAUUVJ010000319.1 GCA_030589605.1 Candidatus Hodarchaeota archaeon
ATTAAAGGCTAGCAGACCCGAATGGTGCTTTATTTTTGCAGGTGTAGTGTTAATGATTGAAATTTATTACAATGTCCCCTATGAGTATCTTTGGATCGGTATTCTAAGCATTTTTCTCTTCGGTTGGGGTCATTTTTCCTTAAATGCATTCACCGATAAAGAATCAGATCGAATAAATCCACGAAAATTATCCCTCCGTAATCCATTTACAGATGAATCGAGCAAGGTAAAGAAAATCCATATCATTCTTTGGACTAGTTCTATTTGGGTTCTTGTCTTTCTGTTGAATCTAGTACATACTCCAAATCCATCAATAGGAAAGTGGATTGTTGGCTCAACCCTAATTCTTTTTTCATTCTTTGTATCGATATCATATTCAGTAAGTTCACTTGGACGCCTGAAAGCTAAACCAGTTCTAGATTTAATCAGTACCGCAGCTATATTTGCCTTCCTCATTCCCCTGTATCTCTATCTTATACCAGCAGAAATACGAATTGAAACATCAGGATTGATATTAAATTTTCCATCTCCATTAGGACGATTTTTCGAAGGAACATTATTCACAACCCTTTTAGTACTTGGAATCCATATGCCAACAGTTTTAGGTGATCTCGAACAAGATCGCCAAGTCGGAGATATGACAACAGCTGTATGGTTAGATGCAAAAAATAAAGATTTTCCCTTTTATTTCACAGCTGGGATGATTCTACTTAGAGTAATAGGATTTGCATTGATGAATGTTCTATTAATGGCGTCTTCAGTTATTACTCCAAGTTATCTACCTTTTATCTTGGGAATAATAGAGATATTATTAGTAAGAAGAATGTTGAGAGAGAAAAATAGACAAGGTGTAATTAGTTTGTGGAAAGGAGTAATAATAACTAGTATAATCGGGGGAATATTATTTGCATCATTATATTTTGATGCTAACCCCTTAATTTATGCTTTATACACCTAAGGAATTCATGTATAATACAAATTCATGAACAATTAGTACATCGAGCAACGACTTCTTCGTTCTTTATCTTAACTTTTACTCTACCACACTCACCACAAACATTCGCTTCACATTTCCTACAAACTTTAAGATGATTAGGGCAGATATTCTTACGACATCCATCACAAACGCTATTATCGGATTTTGAATTAATTTGCCCACATTCAGAACATTCAAAAAGGTATCCTGTCTGACAATCTTCACATACAGGTTTTTGTTCTACATGACCCATTTTATGCGGAACTCTTTCACTATAACCTTTTTCACAAACAACACATTTCCACCCATGTTCATCACAAACAACTTTTTGGGTTTTAGAATCAACTATACCACAAGCAGTACAAAGAGATTTGTTACATACAATACACTCATTCGTATGATCAGGACAAGCTGCTTTACCACATTTACTACAAAATAGAACATGCTCACTGCAAAAGAGATTTAAACAATCAGAACAAAAGAAGATGGGAGGTGAAATTTCATCCGAAAGAAGGGCTTGGTAATAATTTTCTGTACTAATTTTCGGGCCACAACCCTCACAGGCTATTTCTGCATTTCCATTATAGATATTCATGTTTATCATTAAGTTTTGGACAGTATCTCCTCTAGTAATCGTAACTGGGACAAGAAGGTGAGGAATCCAATAAACAGCTTGTTCAGTTATTTTGACGTCCGCTTTTCCTGGTCGATAAAGATCTCTTGGGGGACCGTTTGCTTTCATTTTTTCAATTGCAGTATGAAATTCTTCATACTCTTCTTTATGTTCTTTAAGCATTTCTTGTCTTTTGTTTTCAGCCCTTTGAAGTTGCCTACGAAGATCTGATTTCCTTTCTTCAAGTTTTATCATTTTATTTTCAGAGGAATCAATCGACCTTTCAGTAGCTCTTGTTGATTTGCCTTCTGCCTCACGAGCTTGCATTTCACCCTGTAAAGTTTCTATTCGCTTGACTGTTTCATCCAATTTTTGATTTTCAACCTCAATTTTCTCTTCAATTCTACTAGTATCATTTAATAATTTAGTAAAAGCTTTTGATTTCTTTTTCCCTGCAATTTTTCCTAATTGACTCCTTTCGTATTCTCTTAACTTTTTCTGATAGATATTTCCTGCTTCAGGAAAGGGACTTTGAGTAAAGTACCAAACCAAATTATCAGGCAATTTTGTAACAATTTCTTTATCTATGTCATGAAATTTAAAATCATCCACTGGACTCAACGTTAAATCTTTGGGAGGAAGAGAGGAGGCATGAATACCTTCAATAGTAGTAGAATTCCAATCAATCTTTTGACTTAAATCGAAAGAGCGAGTCATTTCTTCCTTGATTTCAACTGGAAACTCAATAATACCACTTTTTACAGCTCGCTTAATTTCAATTTCAGTTTTCGAAAAGAATAACGGAGAGTAGAAATTAGAAGTTTCATTGATTGTAAGATCGAAACCATCTTTTTTCGGATTTCCTGTAATACTTAAACGTTCAAGAATTGCTTTTCTTAACTTCTTACCTTTAGGATCAATTCGAGGGGATAAAAATCTTTCAGTAATCTTCCCTGTGGATGGTTTTTTGTTAATAAGAGCAATTTCTTTTTTTACATCAGCTTCTTCTTCAGCAACCTTAGGTTTTGCAGCTTCCTTTTTCGTTACCTTTTTTTCAGGTTTAGGTGGTTTCAATGTTAAAGCTGAAATTTCTCCATTGGTCAAAGGTCCTTTATGCAGACTCAATAACCAACGAGTTTTAATTCGTTTTACACCAAATCTAGGATTATAAGCAATGAAATTGCCTGGTTTCAACGCACGAATTTGACTCATCAATTTTCGAAACTCTTCTTCAGTTCCACCTCCTCCTTCGAAAACTGGCTTTAACGCTCCTTGAACTTTAGCAATATCCTGATTTGTTGCTAAACGTCCTAAAATCCAAGTAGCAATATTTGATAACCCACGATAATCTAAATCTCCAGGATTCTGAGTAGCTAAAACACAACCTAAACCTGCAGCCCGAGCTTGTTTTAAAAGAATCAGTAACGCAGTTTTTGAAGGGGGACTTAATGAACCAGCTGGCATAAAACCATACAGTTCATCGAAGTAAAGAATAGCTCTTAATCGGTTTGTTCCACCTTTACTCCACGCCCATCGTTGAATTTCACCTAGAATTTCTGCTACAAAAGTATTTTTTTCATCACTATCAGTAATTTTACGTAAATCAAACACAATAATTGGAGTTTTCTTTTTTTTCGTCGCTAAACCAATTAATTTATTAAAATCTAATTCTACGCCCGGAACAGCCCGAACCATTAAAGCATTAATGTTACGAGCTAGTTCTGATCTTTTAGGTTTTGAGATAAATTTATCCACAGATAAAGACCCAATTTTAGGAAATGGAGCATCTTGGATTGCTTCAATTAAAGTACCTAGGTCAACATTTTTTTTCTTGGTTTCTTCCCAGAAATATCTGATTATATTATTTAGATAAACTACTCGATTATCAGTACTTGAACTTGTATTTATGGCAACCCTAGAGAGTAATAATTGAATTTTTAGATCTAAAGAGCTAAGAACAGCATCAGGAGATTCCTCCATCATTTTAGCATAATTTGAAGGTTTTTCAAAAACAGGGGTTAAAGAAATTTGGATCCCTGCAGCATTCTTCGGTGTAACCAAGATAGGAGCTACTTTATCACTAAAATCCTTTTCAACTGCTTTGTATTCGTCTCCAAAGGATTCCTCGAGTTTCTCTTTATAGAGATTGATCCATTCTTCTGCTATTTCTTCGGGGTCCCCCTCACCGCGATCCTCTGCTTCAACCTCTGCATGAATTAACAGAGTCTCTTTCTCAAAATCTCCTAAGCCAATTCCAAGAGCACCTATATCTCCCTTGGGATCAACTGCAATGATTGGTATTCCCGCTCGAATTGCTTCCTCAACAATTGATTTACATACAACAGTCTTTCCACTTCCACTCGCTCCAAGAACAGCAGCATGAGTTAAAAATGTTGTAGACGGAAGTGTAAATTGTTCGTCTCCAATTTTCCCCAAATAGAATTTAGGATCAGACATTTATGAAATTACCACCTTTGAATATGAATTTTGTAAAAAGAATATGCACTAATGATGTTTAATTCAAATAAACTTATTATATATAAACTTGGAGGGAAAACATTCATTCTTTGAGAAAGTATCACTATTTTTATTGAATAATTGACAAATACCTATTCAATGTAACGCCATTATAAAGTAAGATATTACATAGAAATTAATCAAATCGCCCAATAATTCTTTAAAACTCATAATGATCCGACAAAAAAGTAAATAATGCGATTGTGGCAAGTCAAAATAATTTCAATTAACATTAAAATTAATAAAAAGAAGAATGGAGATAGAATAAGTTATTTATAGGTTTCTTTCAAAGATATCGAGTAACGAAAATGATCGACAGGGGTAAATATTTTGTAGTAGCATTTTATTCCAAATTCTTTCCTAATTCGATCTATTTTTCGAGCAAATGGTTTAATCCAATTATTTGGGATTTTAATGTGCCCGAAATAATAATAAGGAGATTCTTGTTCTTGAGAATAAACATCAACTTTTGGGAAAGACAGGAAATGTTGAATCCAAGGAATTTCTTTTGTTTCTGTAGAAATGAAAAAAAAGATACTTAGATCAAGAGCAATATTGAAAAATTGATTAGTCTTAAAAAGTAAATGATTTGCTTCATATTCTGTTAAACGTTTAGAAATTTGATGGGAAGAAACTTTAATTGATTTGCTTAAATCATTAATACCAGTAAAACTTCCTTGGAGGGCAAGAAAATCTAAAATTTTGATATCTGCAGCTGTGAGGGAGCGAAAGGGTTTCAAAGTTGGTTTAAGTGAGAATGTAAAATCAGGATTTGGTGCAATTATTCTAAGCTTAGGATCTCCATATAGTAAAGGCGGATATGTTTTCCATAGATCCTCACCAGAGGAAAGATTTGAAAGATTCCATGAATATGTTCGTACAGACATTGGTTGAGATATAGTATCAACCATTTTATCCTGAAGAGATAATATAGTATTGGTCTTATCATAAGGAATTTGCACTAAGCTAAATGTCCCCACCGTCATTTCCGATGATAAAAGCAGATACTGTTTGAATTCTTCTGGAAAAGGATTTTGATGTATAAAGAGAGTAGTTTCATAACCTAATTTACTCATATCGATATTTAAAAGAGATTGTACAATCTGCATTAATCTAATAACATTCATCCGTCGTTGTATTGTCCGTAGGGACACATCGAAATTTTCTGCATATTTTGACGGCATTAGATTGAAATCTTTCAACGGAGATGTTTTTTTAGTTATTATTTGAAATGTTTTTAGTATTTGAATATCTAAATCGCGAAGGGGAACTGGAAAATTCGTAAGGATAGGAAA
>JAUUVJ010000344.1 GCA_030589605.1 Candidatus Hodarchaeota archaeon
ATGTATTCAATTTTATACTTACACTAATGAGATTGTTTTAGACCCCTTTTTAGGATCTGGACAAACAGCTCTAGCTGCAATAAAAACTAATAGATATTTCATTGGTTATGAAATTCAAAAAGAATATGTAATTCTTGCGGAAAAAAGGATTAAGGAGTTTCAAAGAGAATTTAATGCACCTAAAATTACTGATTTCCTACCAAATGAGTAGTTTGAATTTCAATATTCTTTATTCTTATTGCTTTTCAACAAAATTAAGATTGTAATTATAATTATTGATCTTTTATTGTCACCGTTTACTAGTTGCAGTTTTATCCATGAAATAACTAAAATCATCCAAACGAATAGGGACTGGTGAAATAATATGTTCTGCATATTCAACTCCAATACGAGATCCTAAACTTCTGTTCCAATTTAGGAGCATAGAGGGAAAATGAGAATGTCCAGTTTTACTAGGTACAAAACCCTGCGATTTTTAAGTTAAAATGGCCTCTTGCTTTAAATCTATATAATTTGTAACATCAACTAACATAGAGGTAAACCCTTCGGGATGTAAATCTAAGAATCTGACAGGAAAATATAATAAAGATGTGATACGGTGAACTGGTAGATTATCAAAATATTTTCCCCATTTTGTTAATCTTGAATAAAATAAGGCACCTTCTGTAATTAATTGAGCTTGATAATGATCAGGACTAGCCATCAAAGTTTTTCCATACATAACAATCACAATACTCGGTTGCCATTGTCGAAATATTGTTGCTAATTTACATCGTGATTCAAAATCATCAAAAAGCCTCCTGTTTGGGAGATCAAGTGTTATTCGTTCAACTCCTAATATTTTGGCAGCTTTTTGCGCTTCAACTAAGCGTTTTTCTGCATAATCTGAATCAAAGTCATCAGGACTCCGATATTTCTCATTATTAGGTGTGGGTTCTGCATTAGTTAAATCTATTATTCCAGTTCGGATACCTTGATGGGATAATTTGGCGAGAGTTCCTCCGATTCCAATTTCAACATCATCAGGATGAGATCCTATTGCAACGATTTCTATTTGATCTTCTTTCATTATAATTCAGCTGTTAAAAAGATAAATATAAAGAGATTTACTGTAAAGGTATCATAGTCTCTTTTACTTATAATGATTATTCCTAAAGGATTTTGAAAAAAACTAAATAGTACTTATGAAGTAATAATTTTTAGAATCTGAGCTTCTATGGCTTTTTAGCTAGATTTCAAATCTTTTCTAAAAAATAAACTAGATATTCTATTAAGATAATAAATGGAAATCGAATTAACCGTTGTGGGTCTTAAATACTTATTCTTGGGTAGCAAAAAAAAATATAAGTATTCAAATTATTTTTAAATACAACGTTTGCTAAGGTCTTTAAAAAATCCTTAATTAAGAACTAAAGTATATAATATTAAAATTTCGAAAAAAACTGTAATAGATGTTTAGAATGGATCCCCAAAAGAAAAAAGAAGTAATAATTGGACCTGCAATAGTAGCTGCTGCTAATGGAATGAGAGCACTTGACGCTCCAGTGCGATATCCTCTTGTTTTGAAGAATTTCACTATCCCTACTAGTAGTCCTCTTGTTGCTCCTCGATCTGCATTTATAGTCTTAGTTGAGCATATTATTGGTACAATTCTTATGACTCTTTTTTTATTTTCAAGGAAAGCCCAGCATCGGTTAGTAGAACAACTTCGTTCATTTGAGCGAAAAGAATGGATTTCTGTGATTCTTGTATCTCTAGGATCTGGATTAGGGCTTTATTTCTTCCTATTATCACTTGCATATGGGAATCCCACAATTGCTATCCTCCTTCAAAAAAGTCAACCTTTGATTACTCTTGCATTTGCAATGCTGATCATGAAAGAACGACCTTCGAAACTTTATTATGCCACATTCTTTATTTCTATTTTTGGAATTTATTTCATGGTTTTTGAATCTTTTGGTGCAGGGTCAACCAATGAAATTTTGGCAGCTCTATTTTCCTTGATTGCAGCATTATTTTGGGGTTCAAATACGGTTTGGGGACGAATATTAACCGAAAAGGTAGATTATTGGAATTTGACTACATTGCGTTATATTGGTGGATCAATCATTCTAATCTTTTTCAACTTGATAACTCTGGCATATACTTCAGAAAACTTTGCTATCTTGTCGGAAAATATGATGGTATTCGGAACTGCATGGGCACCAGTTAATCTCTCAATAGAAATTTCAGGGTTTATAGCAATTCTTTTTTCTACAATTGTTGCAGGTGGTATTATACCTCTCGGACTATATTATTTTGGTTTAAGATGGTCAAAAGCATCTGTTGGTGGTTTAGCTGAATTGGCTTTTCCAATTTTAGCAATTTTCATCAATTATATCTTTTTAGGTTTTGGTTTGACTCTTAGCCAAATTTTCGGAGCAATCATACTCTTCGGTGTAGTATCTGCAATGTCTTTTATTAATACTAAAGAATATGGGAAAGATGAATCAGATCGGAGTGTACAAGATGGTTAATAGCGGTTTCTCCATCTAAAATTCTTTTTCAGAATTCGATTTAGTAAATTCTGGCTGATCCTCTATTTTATCATCTAAAATATCTTTTTCCTCATCCACTAGTGTTGTTGGATGAGGGATAAGACCTATAATCTCTAAAAATATGATTAAAGATATAATTAGACCTATAGAAGGAATATCATTAATGAAAGACTGGAAAAAATTGCCTTCTGGAAGAATTAGTTGAAGAAGGAAAGAAAAAGCTAGAAACAGGATCCCTGTTATTAATCCTAAGATAAAACCAAAAACTATTCTTCTGAATAGACTTACCCTATAGATATTAGAAAATTTACTGAGATTTTTAGAGAACATTATTTTCACACTTTCAGGGTTCAATTAAACGGAAATATAGAATGAATTTAAGCTTTTTTCAAATATTTTTAAGATCCAGTGTCTATTCAAGATTTTTTAAAAAAAGGATCTTTTCTTCATCCTTCTTACGTATAAAAAATGGATTAAAAGAATAATAATTCCATGTAAGGCAGACCAACTAGTTTTATAAATATTTATAGGAGTTCTTGTGACCATCATCAGTTCAAAATAATATTCGTTATCTTCTCCTTGTTGAATGTTTATTTTATTGTTTGAAAATTCCAATCCATCTGGTTTTTTGATAATTGAACCATTGTGGTAATTTAAAAATAAATGATATCCAAAAGTTGTTCCTACATCGTAATCAGGAAGAAAAATTGCAGTAAAGGAACCTTTAGCTGTAAGACTAAGGTTAATTGGGGGAAAATGGCATAAGAAAGTAGGTTCTAATGAACAATATACCAATTGTATTGATTTTATTAAAGTAATATTAGACAATAAAACAGTTACATTGATACTAGATCCTGATGTTATCTCTCTTCCCTCAGGAATTTGAACTATTTCACAGTTTTCAGTTTATAGATTCTCTTTTGATAGTTGTTTTTCATTAATTAGATCATCTAATGAAAGAAGAGAATTTATCTTAATTCGAGTATCATGTTCAAACTTAATCAATTCTTCATTACTATGAATCCTGTTGACAAAAACGAATAATGATATAGGAATTCCTTTGTTATCCCGTATAGTATTAATTATGGGGATTTTGCTACTACCAGACGTGATAACGTCATCTACAATTAGGATTCGTTTATTTGTAATGTCACCTTCAATCAATTTTTTTGTTCCATGACTTTTAGGTTTAATACGTGCTAAATAAAATTCCTTATTGAGATCAAGTGCTAAAGCTACACCAAAAGGAATTCCTGCAAGTGGTGGGGCAATGATTCCATCAAATTGAGAAGTTAAATTGAGACGTTTCAAAAATCTAGATGTAGTTTCTATTACCTCTTTGAATTCATTTGGAAAATTAGGTAAGATGCGAAGATCAATGTAAATTGGTGATATTGTACCATCTTTTAATGTAAATTTTCCGTATTTTACTACATTAATAGAACAGAATATAGATATTATTCTTTCTCTTTCTTCTTGACTAATTTTACTCATTTTTCTTCCCTTGTACATCTGATTTATCTTAATTCAATTATAGATACTTCTTAAAAGATAGCATTTTAAGTTTTTTAAATTAGGAATGAAATCAGGATAGCTAGAATAAAAATGGAATTTATTCGATTATTAGAGAAATCTAAAGAGGAAACTTATAGCAAAATATGTGTTGGATTAGATTTAGCAATCTACGGCAGTCGAGACAAATATGTTATGGATAAAAATCAAGATAAAACATCCACTCTTCTTTCACTCATAACAGATCTATCCAATCATTGCTGTGCGTTCAAAATTAATCGTCAATATATTTTAGATTTGACTTTCAATGATATTAAACAAGTTACAGCTAAAGCTCATGAATTCAAGCGTCCTATTATTATAGATCACAAACTTTCAGATATAGGTTCAACAAATCAACAAGCATTATTCCATATGAAACAAGAAGGATTTGATGCTTTAACAGCTAGCCCTTTTCCAGGAAATGTTAAAGAGGTATGTTCGGATGGACATAATTATGATTTAGCAGTTATTATTCTTGCTTTGATGTCCAATCCAGATGCAATATGGATGAAAAACAGCTTTTTTGAAACAGTTCCAATTTTTCAACACCATTGCAGACTCGCAAATAAATATGCAGACGGAATCGTGGTTGGAGCAACTGGACATGTAACTGTAAAAGATCTTGCTATAATTAAAGAAGAAATATCAGATAAGGTTATACTCTCTCCAGGTATTGGTGCTCAAGGTGGAAATATACATCATGTGTTATCGTATTTTGAAAACGATGTTATTTTTAATGTAGGTCGAGGGGTCATATATCAAAAATCTCCTAAAAATGCTTTGAAAGAATATAATCAACAAATTCAAAAATTACTTGGTAATTAAATTGTTTTTGTACAACGCAAAAATATGGATAGATAACGAAATAAGAAAAGGCCACATCGTTATAAATGAACAAAGTGGAAG
>JAUUVJ010000378.1 GCA_030589605.1 Candidatus Hodarchaeota archaeon
GGATTGAGATGAATGAATTCAATCGTTTTACAATTCTTCTCCCTGAAGATCATTAAAATCACTCACCAATTTTTTCTTTTTCATGTTTTAATACTTCATTTTTTCTTTGTTTATTCGTTTTATTTCTTCTATTATTTTCATTCCTATTTATGCTATTTCTAAGTCTTTTATTCGATTTTCTAATGTCTTTTCTTTCTTAATATTTTTGTTTCTCTTCATTGACCTACTTTTATTTCACTCCCTAATCCTGTACACACTGTTATTTCAGTTATCTGTTGTTTTTCTCCTTTGAAATAACTCACATTATATATTATATACTTGTTTATTTACTATTATTAGTGTAGTAGTTTGTTTTCTCAAAATTACTATTTCTCAAAAGGTGATTAATAGTATGTTTGAATTAAACGAAGATTTTTGGCATAAAGTCGAATCACACGGCTTGAAGATTGAGGATACCTATGCTTTTCCCTCTGAAGCAGTTATCCTTTCTAAAAATGAATATACTGAATATTTTAACTGGTGTATTACTAATGAAGTTATCCCTATTCCTGATCATATCAAAGGATGGGTTCCAACTCATCTTAATAATTATGAAAAAGCTAAATGGATTATGGTTCATGGCCCCGCTTTCATTAAAGGCTCTATTATTGATATGCAATCAGCTAATGTTGTCATTAGAATTTATGAGGCACTAAGTAAGCCTTCTCTTAAAAAACGTCTTGAAGATTGGCCTTGCTTTGTAGATTTAGCTTTAAAATGTTGGGAGTTGGCGAAATAATTATTTTTCTTCCTTTTTTTCATTTTTCAATAAAGATACCACAAACAAAATGCCAAATTACGAGAGAAAAACGAGACTGAACAGAAGAATATTCCTACTACTGCTTGTTATGATTGTTATGGTACTATATTTGTTCCGTATGGCAGTTAGTGACAAGCAATACATAAAAAGAACTGAAACTCGGACGAAACGGTGAATTAAGAGTGGGAATAAAGAGCGGATAAGATAAATGAAACCTAAAAGTGTAACTAGTAATTTTATAAAGTCTTCTTTATTATTGTATATTGAAGGTTGGCTATTATGGAATTAATGAAAGTTATTTTATATCCAGACGCAATAGAACGATTCAAAAGACTATATTACCCAGATTTAGTCAGAAAGGATCGATTAGATTCTAGTGATGAAATAAGACAAGCCTATTTTGAGTTTTTAACTAAAAACAAAGATTTAATAATCGATTTAGGTCTTTCTAATAAAGATTTGGAACTTACCTTTCGACATGATGATGTATTAATGCCAGTAACATTTGTCCTCCCCTTACCCGAAGAATTAATTCAAGAATTCATACATGATCCACGTATCGGTCTTGGGTTTTGTACTCAATGTCAACTTGAATATCCAATCGAGACAGGTTGTACTCAGACTAAACGCATATATGGGAAATGTCATCCAAAGAATTTTCTTCCCTATCTTGATAAAGAGGGGAATAAAGTGTTTAAGGGTACCATTCATTATAAGAGCGTTCTGGAATGGAATCCTGATGAATTTATCCCACATTCCACAGAAATAATGAAAAAGAATCGTGAAATTGCTAGAAAATCCAATGCCGAGTTGGACAAAATGAATAATCCTCATTTAACATTTAGATTTAAAGAATTCTGATTTCTTAGGTATTTTTCTAATTCCATCCCCACTTGACAAGTCTATTGAAAATATATAAACAATCAACTCCTTTGTAAATAAGTAGATACTTTCTAAATCACTAAATTCTGACAATTTAAATCACCGACTTTTTTGTATGTGTAATGTTGAAAAAATTCTATTATTATCAAAATATTTTACCTAAGTCGAACAATATTTCTACTTAATAATCACACATTGATTTTTCTAGGCAAAATTATCTGTTTATATAGTCTCTTAAATGGTATACGTTGTGAAGTCTTTGTGTAAGTACTTCAGTTCTCGATTTAAATGAGGGAATATTGACTAGGTATCATACTAGAGCGACAATAAACAAAATATGATACGTGAAAAATCAG
This sequence comes from Candidatus Hodarchaeota archaeon, assembly GCA_030589605.1. GTDB lineage: Archaea > Asgardarchaeota > Heimdallarchaeia > Hodarchaeales > Hodarchaeaceae > Hodarchaeum. The sequence continues at coordinate 2,038 of JAUUVJ010000378.1, forward strand.
GATGAACCTTTGGCTCTTGATTGCCATGTAAGTAAACGTTTTTTAGTCAATTTCGTTTTTTCAGATAATTCATCTAGATTAGAGTAATTTGATAACTCAAACACATTAGTAACCCCTGCAGCTTTTAATTTCTTTGCTGTTTTTACACCTATACCCTGAATTGATGTAAGTTCACTAATAACAGCTGATTTTTTGGTGATTGGAGGAATTTCTTTCTGTTGTTGACCTGCTAGAATTGCAGCATTTTTTTTCCATCGGTTGAAGCTAGTTTCAGGAATTCCACTGAGCTTAGAAAAATCAGCGTTCAATAGGTCATGAACAGATACTATGCCATTTTGACCAAGTTTTTGAAAAGTTTTTGGTCCAACACCTTTAACATTTATGACTGGTTGACTAGATGGATCAAGAGGTTGTGTTTCGGTGACTTCTACAGGAGATAAGATTCTACCTATAGAAGCTAGGATTTTCTCCAGCTTTGGAAGAGACATTCGAAGGGCTTTTCTCAATGTTTCTATATCTTCATAATCTAAAAGATCTGATTTTGACATTACACCTAATTTTGAAAGTCTTTTAACAGAAGTCTGACTAATTCCGCTTATTGTCAAGAGATCATCAGGAATTACTTCAGCAATTACTTCTTTGGAAGGTAGACCAGCTGTTTCAGCTTCTTGACTAAGAAGAATTTCTGCGTCCTGAAACATAAGAGCTAATCGTTTATCTGTGACTCTCATTGTTTCTGCAAGATGTTCTCTATTTGGATAATACCAAAATTCGGACAATATATATATTGAAATTTTCGCTAATCGATCTGCATAGGTCTTTCCAATACCCCTTATTTCAGTAACAGGAATTTTGCTTACAAAAACTGCTTCCTCTTGAGGTTCTATTTCGGAAATACTTGGAATTCTTTCATCTTGAGGAACAAGTATTTCTTCTTGGACTGGAATTTGGATTTCTGCCTTCACTTCAGGGAGTTGAAGTATTTCTTCACCTTTTAGTAAAAGAAATTCACTTCGAAGTCTGTGTTCAACAAAGAAAAATTGACTGAATAGATATTTTTCATCAATTTTATCACTTATCTGGACTTGCCATACTCCTAGATGTTCTGTACGGATCGTGGTTGGAATAGGCCAATCATGTACAATTATTTCTGTTGTACCTCTCCCATAACGATTTAAACGTGAATTATTGTTATTATCTAAAACCTGAAGCTTATAATAGTCAGGTATGTGATCCTCATCGAACGATACATGAATGTGTATTTTCTCACCTGGTTCAAAAGCGAAGACATTGCGTAATGGATCTTTTGCTAGATTGATGCTTATTTCACAATTCATGAGTTATTCACTCTAAAGTTTTCTTTATCATTTTTTTAGGTGGTATCTTTTGTATAACCTGTAAATTGTTTATATATTTTCAAACACAATATAACCAATATTTCATCCATAAGAAAAGGTTATCGAATAGAAAGCATATGTTTGATTATAAATAGTATGAAAATTATCCTATTCAACACCTAGTGAACTACCACCAGCTAGGATAGGGGGCTTCCTACGAGTTCGCTGAACCAGTATTAGACGAATATCAATAGAAAATTCCTATATTATGACAAAGAATCTAAATTTGATAACGTTTTCTTAATTTGGTTCCACACATATTTAGGTTGCTCATCACCATTAATTTCTATCCATTTTTTTTGCTTTGTAACCATTTTCATTTTGTATTGCATCTTAACTAATTTTGGGAGAGTTTCAAACATTTCCCCTCTTTGCCCTCGACCAGAAATTCGTTTTTTTGCTATCTGAGGATTCACATCTAAAAAGAAGAAATACTTAGAGGTTGGCAATATTGCAGCAATTAAGTTATATCCTGCAAATACTAATGGTATTGGCAAATAACAGACTCCTAGTAAATATCTAGAAAATACTATTACTTCTCCTTCTTTTTGTCTATAGTATTTTATAAGTGATCTAATTATATCTCCAGTGTAAAAGATAGCGGCCTTTAAATGACCTTTTTTCCCTCCTTCTTCTAGAGCTTTCTTTGAAAAACGTCCAAAAAAGTTATCTGACGCAGGATGACTTCTAATCCGAACTAGGTATCCTTTTTGTATGTAATACCGTGCAATATATCTAGCTTGAGTATCCTTTCCAGCCCCATCTCCTCCATCAACTACAATGAATAAGAATTTCTTTTTTGATCGTTTCTTTGTCATTAATTATCAATAATGAACATAATGAAAGAGATTTTAGAATTTTTGTATCGATTGTTTTAGCGATAATAAAGTATACAAGAAAATATATCGTACTGGAAATGTAATGCTTATTGGTTTTGAGATAATCAATGAATCGTATCGCCTTTTGTTCAAACCAATCCTTGATTCCCAAAAATATTTGAATGCTTTTTTTAGTGATTGAACTATCGGATCTAA
>JAUUVJ010000417.1 GCA_030589605.1 Candidatus Hodarchaeota archaeon
CGTCAAGAGCTGTTTGATATTGTTGATTTTTTTCTTGTATTAGATAACGGGAAATTGTTATTCGAGGGAAATCCAACAGAAGTGATTAGTTTTTTTCAACAGGAAGATCGAGGGTTTTTTTATGAATGATTTTGTATTTAAATCACCAAAGGACTATTTTTATGAGAAAAATAAAGGGATAAAAACTAATCCTTTGGTTAAATTCATCATTGTTCTTATGGTATCCCTTGCTTTATTTATCAATATAGAATTAATTAAAATTTTTGGAATTGTGTTAGTTTTACTCTTATTTTACTTAGTTTGGCCTTTTCCTTATGAAATAGCTAAACCTCGATATAAAATGATCACAACTTTTTCAGCAACTATTTTTTTGGTGCAAATCATTTTTAATCAAAATGGAGATTTTCTATTCCATCTTTTTTCGTTTAAAATAAATAATTTAGGACCTTTTTTCCCCATTTATAGTGATGGAGTGTATCAGGGTTTTTTACTAATGGCACGATTTTGGGGGTTGATTTCAGTAAGTTGGATTTTTGTAAATTCAACAAATCCATTTGAATTTGCTCAATCATTGACTAAAATTAGAATTCCATATCGAATTGCTTTTACGCTATCTTTAGCTCTGAGATTCGCTCCATTATTCAATAATGAAATAAAAATTATTCAGAATGCCCAGCAATCACGGGGTTTGAATGTGAAATCAAATGATATCCGAGGGATTAAGAATATTCTACAATTTACATTAATTCCACTCATTGGTTCAACATTGAACCGTATTCTTGGATTAACTATCAGTATGGAAGGCCGAGCTTTTGGTAGTTACAATATGAGAAGTTTTATACATGATGTTCCGTTTACATTCTCTGATTTAATTAAATTAATCTCAGCCATCGCATTTCTAACTTTTTTCTCACTCTTATGAATTATTATTTTTAGTGTTTTCTGCTTTATTAATCATTATTCCTTATTCTATTAAAAAAAAATTGATTTCTAGGTTCATTCTTATTATATTTAATTTTCCTTCCTTCTTTGTTCTAACAGAAAGCTTATGAAAGAATAGATTTTATCGTACATTAATGTTCATAGATTCTTGAATAGATCAATGACGTGATTTAATGGCTCAGAATCCAGATCACACAGTCCTACTTAAACATTGTCATATAATACTTGTACCTATTGCTGATTTATATGATCATGAGCAGATAGTACAAACACAGGTTGAATGGCTAAAGAATAATATAATAAATCTTGGTTATTTCTTCAGACCAATTCTTATAGCAAAAAACCAAAATGTAATACTTGATGGACACCATAGAGTAGCTGCTATGAAAGAACTTGGATATACAAAAATACCCTGTGTAGAAATAGAATATGTTGAAAATGATGATATTAGAATTGGTACCTGGTTCCCTATCTATACTGAAAAAAGAGATATAAAGTTTCCATCTGAATTTGAGAAGATAGATGTAGAATGGAAAAACTTAGAGACTTTTACTACAGAGGTATTGGAGAATCCTGATTATGGATTTCTTCTTAAAACAGCAGAAAACCAATTTATAATTAAAGGCACGCAACAAGAAATATTCACGAAATTCTTAGCTTATTTTAATCCTGAACTATTTGAATATTCTAAAACTCTAGACAATGCGTTTCGTTCCCTAAAGAATAGAAGGGCCTCATTCATTTTAACTAGAAAGCCTCCAACAAAACAAGAAGTAGTTGAGACAGCAAGAAGTGGAAAACCTTTTGCACCGAAAACTACAAGACACATCCTATCATTTAAATACCAAGACATTCAAGTTCCCTTGAAAAACCTAATATAGCGTTTTTAAGATCCTCAAGGTAGACTAGAATGAAAATCGATCTAATTCAAGTTACATCAACGAAGGGAATAATAGAGGGAATGAAAACTTCTCGACGTAAAGATCATATAGAAAGAATTCCCGAAAAAGTAATGAAGTGGGGGCACTGGAGTGTTTTAGAACATTGTTCAATGACAGTAAAAATAAGCGAAATCAGTAGAGCTTGTACACACCAATTAGTAAGACATCGGATTGGAGTCACTTTTACTCAAGAATCTCAACGATATTTCGACCCCTTAGTTAATCCTGATTGGTATATTATTCCTCCAAGAATCAGTAGAGATAATAAGCTGAAACAGGAGTATATTACCGCTAGGAATAAGGAAGCAGAAGAATATCGTTATTATCGAGAAAAAGGAATTCCCAAGGAAGACGCACGATTTTGCCTTCCGAATGCTTGTAAAACTACTATTACTTGGACATTCAATATGAGTAGTCTTATATGGTTCTTTGAGAAGCGATTAAAGAAGGATGCACAATGGGAAATCAGAGAACTGGCTCAAAAACTATATGATTTAGTGTTAACAATTCCAGACTGGGCTGAATTCCTAAAACAATGGAAATTAGGAACTAGATCTTAACAAAATTCATTCAAGATTAGTTTGATTCGTATATCATCTCTATTACATTTGATATCATCTATTTTCAAGTAAGATAAATTTTCTTTCTAAATAATAAAACACTCAAGATAAACATCGGTAAACTTATTCCCATTAAGAGTAAGAGTTCAAATGTGATTTGAATTAGGTCGTAATTTAGAAAAAGGATTTTCCTCAGTGCTTCACTCGTTGAATAGAATGGATTTAAGTGCCAAACCTGGATTTCACCTATTAAATAAATTTTGGGAAGAGGTATAAAGGATCCTGTAAGAAATGATAATGGAAGTGAAAGCATTCCTGGTAGAAAGTAAGCTATCTCTCCTTTTAACTGAACAGACGACAAAATTCCAATAGCAAGAACTGGAATTATGCTTAATAAAGCAACAAAAACAGCAAGAAATAGATCAAATCTTCCTGGAAAACCTAGAAAATAAACTGTTAGAAAAAAGACAATGATTTGTAATGCTGTTGTTATAAACTGTGTATATGTGAGTCCTAAAACCAGATCATCCTTAGGAAAATTACTTAATTTTAATCTATCTATTGTTCCTCTGTCTCTTTCAAAAGCAAGAATGTAAGTAATTCCAGCACTTGACATTAACAATGTCATTACAAAGAAAGCTGGAATAAAAGTATGAAATTCAGTAAAATTATTCGTTGTGATTTTTATATGTTCTAAATCTACTTTTGATTCCAGTTCTAGTCCAGAAAAAATGAACATAAAGTATCTAAGTTGCTCTTCAAGAAGGTTCATAGCTTCTGTAAATCGAAAATAGCTCATATCGCCTATTAATTCAACACTAGCTTCAGATAATTTTAATTTAACAGAATTGGAAACAGTGTATCCTTCTGTGATATTGATTTTATGATTTATTCCAGCTAGTAAGGTTTGAGTAAAGTTATTTGGAATAACGAAACAAAGAGATAAAAAGCGATTCTGAACAGCTGTAGCAGCTTCCTCAATATTATCTACATTTAGTATACTCATACGACGTGAATCATTATTAGGAAGTAGATTATTTGAACTATTAATATTATCAATGAAAAATCTACCAAATCCTTCTTCTAATGGATTCCCTATAAGATTAGTATTGTTTATATGAGAGTTAAAAAGTGGAATAATGTCTGTTAAAGAAGTGAGATTATCTTGATTGATAACACCAACTTTAAAATGATCTCCATGTTCATGACCAACATCATAACCACTTCCTTCTCCATACAACCAAGCAAAGGATAAGAGAAG
>JAUUVJ010000318.1 GCA_030589605.1 Candidatus Hodarchaeota archaeon
CAACTAGCTCAGTATGCAAGGGAGAATTATTTGAAGTACGATAAATTATTTGAAACTATATCTAATAGATCATCGGTTTGGGAAACCCAAAACATAAATCCACCTAATTGGTTCCAACAGATCAAGGATGATCCCGAACAAGCACGACCTTTTACATATTTACTTTATGATCTTCATAAACAATATGCAGAAACTTTAGCTAATAATTTAGATATGACTGGTGTGAAAAGAATCATGGATCTAGGTGGTGGATCAGGTGTGAATTCATTAGCTTTACTAAAAAAACATTCTGATCTTACTGCTGTAGTTGTTGATATTCCTCATGTTTGTACTATTGGGAAAGAAATAGCGGCTAAATCTACAGTCGCGGATCGTATAACCTATTATGCAGCTGATTTTTTTCGAGATGATTTACCTACTGATATTGATATGATCCTTCAATGTGATGCAGGGGTCTATACTGAGAATTTTTTTCGTAAATTGTATAATACTTTACACAAAGGAGGTCAATTAGTTATTGTTGATTGGTTGACTCGCGGAATTACCGATTCTCAGCCTGTTCCTGAATCCTCACTTCAACGTAAATTGATTCTATTTGATGCATCACTAGATAATCCAGATTTTGAAGTTAAAACCAGTGAGCCGATTAAAGAGAATCTTACTAAAGCAGGATTAGTAAATATTACAGAACAGTTCTTAGACAATGGAACTGTTATTATTAAAGCTCAAAAACCCCAAAATTAAGTGATTCATGGATAATTAAATTAGGTCTGGATTGAGAGTTTTAGTTCTGTATTGTTTTTCCAGTTTTTTGTAGTCTAATCGACTGAATGGACATTCTTTAACACATATTGTACAAGCATGATAATCTAAGAACACAGGAAAACAGTTTTCATTTTCGACATGTGTGATTATTCCATTCTCATGTATTATAGGCTTATCATAAATTGCAAATCCTGGACATTTCCGAATACAGCGTCCACATTTTCCACAAAAATCTTTGATCCATTCATGAGGATTTTCTTTGGAAAATGGTAAATTTTCAATATTTGTGTATATTGCAGTTAATCTAACTCTAGAACCATGTTCTGGAGTGATTATTAAACCGTGTCTTCCGTGATATCCAATTCCTGCTAATTCTGCTAGTGGAGGATATAAAACTAATCCCCCTAGTGGATGACCAGCATGAGCAGAGTAACCTTGTTTTCTCAAATACTCTGTTAATTTATTTGAACATTTTCCAAGGTCATCATACGTTTTCATTATCATTGATGAAGTTTTAGCGCTTGGAGCAAGTTCTATTTTGTCTTTATCCATTTCAAATGAGAGTACAATTGCATTATCATGTAAAACGGCCTTATTTTTAAAAATTAGATTCCTAGGGAGTTTAGTATAACCGATTGCAGCTATTCCTAGAGATTTCGCATATTTTTCAAATTCCTGAAGTAGTGTTTTAGAGATTGTAAATTTAGGATGAGTAGGATTCTCTATTATCGAAGTTAGTGATTTATTTATATTTCTCATAATCGAGGGGATCTTTCGCATTGTACTTATCGAATTAAAAAGGCCTACTTTTTCTGGTGGATGTTTAATGCTTTCAAATACGATTTCAAAACGAGTTGGGGAGTCTTCATTGCTTTTGATTGAATTTTCTATTTCTAATAATTGGGATTCTCTATCAATGGTCTTTTGAAATTGCTTAATACCATTGGATTTTATAAATAATCTGGAAATTTTTGATTTGATACCCATTATTACACCAAAGCACGATTCAATTTCATATATATAAAAGAAAAAGGGTCACTTTTCCGAAAATCTTTTTAGTTTTTTACTCTTGTTTGTTATTCACTATTGGTTATTTCTATTTTCTTTGTCGTGGATATTTTTTGCTTTTTTTCATATTTTGCTTGACTTATTTGTACTATTATCATGCTTCCTGCTAATAACCTGAGTCCTATCCATTCTAATAAATCTGGCATTTCCCCTAAAAAGATCCTCATTGATAAGTAGAAAGATTACATAGTCTATATATATCCACTTTTCAATAATGTTTGAAATAGCTAATTAGATCGATCTCTTGAATCCATAAGTTTATACGAACAGTTTTTATCTCCACTTGCTTTACATGTGACTTCTTTCACACGTAAATTAGGATTATCGAAGCAACCTTCTATAAAACCTGCAAAAAAATCACACATTGGTTTATTTGATTTTTTACCTCTACATATGGGACAAATCATCAGTGTAAATACCCTTTTCTTTTTATCAAACTTTGCAACCGATATTTCATTCAATAGTTTCAATACAATATCTTGCCCAAAACTCACTTTTGTTGGGAATTTCATTTTCGTAATTTCTATTCCAAAATAGACGCCTAATGAAAATAAAATCCTCTTTTTTGTATTAACGTCATATTTGTCATCTAGGATTCTAACTAATCGGATTGTATCATCTGGAAACCCCTCAATCAAGTTATCCCCTTTAATCAATAAATCTTGAATCATGGACAATGGAGTGTCGCTTGGAATAAAATTAAATATATTTTCATGACTTTCATACAATTTCAATATGCTTCGATATGTTTCTTTAACCTTATCTTCAAATGATTCAAATATACTACTATCAATTACATTAAGTTCCATAGTATTAAGAATCTTTTCATAACCTTTGATAAACTCGTTTTTTATTTGGTTGAGCAAAAAATCAACGATATCTTCTCCAGTTTTTCCTCTACTATGAACTACGAATATAAGTTCTTTAAAAATGCTGTACTTGAGAGTACCACCCTCAACCTCAATAGATTGTAAATCAGAATGTGCTAGTTCTTTAACTAGCATACTTATAGCACTTGAGATTCCACCAAAGAGGATTTGGTTCATTGATTCTTCTGTTGGTTGCAAATTAGTGTGAAAAATGGGTAATCCTGAAGTGAGAAAGATATAAATTCCACTTATCACATCAATTCACTTGTTCAAACAATTCCGTCATTTTTCTCCAAATAGGCGTTCAGAAAACCGATAAAAGTAATAAAATGTAATGATAAGCAAGATTATTCCTGCTAAAAAAAGAAAAAGACGAGTAGGTTTCCAAATTACATCATAAAATTCTTTGGGAGAAAACCAAAAAAATTCATCTAAGGCGTCCATAGCCATTGATATTGTTCCAAAGACACTGAAACCGACCATTGGCCAGAGAATTCGTCTACGTTCGATGATTGGATATTTATTTTTCGAATAAATAATTATTATGAATAACGCAATAAAAGCAAATACAGTAATAATATCTAAAAACGCTTTGATTATTTCAAGAGGATTATCTGGTGGATGCCAAGTTATTTCTTCTGGTAAAAGGGCAATATCAATCATTTTGTCATAACTCCCAAGTAGTGGCTCCATAGTTAGCTATCTTGTAAATTCCTAAACCTACAACTATCAGCCCTAAAACAAAGAAAAATCCATCAAATACATTTAGCAAGTCAGTAAAGTCTTCAATATCCCATTTTAATGTATCTAATACATCAAAGATACTGTGCAGTGATATACCCAGAAGGCCTAGCCATATTTCACGCCATCCTTTTGAGGTTAGATCTGGAAAACGAGATTGAATCTTCAGAGCAAATAGTAGATTAACCAATAATCCAATTGTGATTAAAATCTCGATTGAAATAAGGAAAAGATCATCAGGATCTAATGTAACCAAAGCTAGATTTTCACCTCTTAAAATTCAATAAAAAAAATCTACAATGAATATATATAAATTTTGGTTTATAGAGGATTTATTATTTCTAAGATGCGAAATTTGGTTGAATAACAATGAACTCTTCCTGAAGAGTAATGTGATAATGGAATAGCTATTTTTTTTAGAATATCTTAGGAATATATTAATCTAGAGCAAAATAAGTCCATCTCTATCTTAGAGAAAAGATTTTTACCTGAACCGTCAAAGAGTGTAATCAATGACTTCATCTGATGAAAACAACTCTTTTGGTATGATAACTACCTCAAAAGAGCTAGCAATAAATTTAGCAATGATTACAACTCAGATTCGTGAAAAAATTAAAACTATTTATCACACTGAGGAATCAAATGGGTTATTGCACAGAATTCATCAAAATATTAGAAATTCTTATCGTAATAATCATACGGTAAATTTTTTTGCAGATATGTTCGCTCAGACTATTACTTACGGACTCTTTGCCTTGAAAACCACCACAACTGGAAAATTCGACATACTTAATGATTCTAATAGCCTTATCAAGGCAATTCCAGTTTTGAGAGATTTTATAAACGAAATTACAGAACCTGAAAACAAAACTACTTCAAAACATTATTTTGATGAATTGCACATCAAAGAATTATTAAATCTACTTAACAATATTGATATGAAAGAAATAAACAAAAGCTTTAGGCAAAAAAAACACACTAAGAAAACGACAGATTATATTATTCATTTCTATGAGGAATTTCTCTACCATTATAATCCCAAAAAAAAGTTAGAAAGCGGTGTTTTTTATACTCCTGACGTGGTAGTTTCGTATATAATTAGATCTATACACGTTTTATTACAATTGAAATTTGGCTGTAAGGATGGGATTATCGATGAGTCCTGCACAAAGGTTAATAACAAATTTCCTTTTGAAATCAAGTTTTTAGATCCTGCAGCAGGAACAGGTACATTTATAGCACATATTATTGATGAATCACACAGATTATTCGAAGAAAAACATAACTCTTTAGATAAAGAGTCAATACAGCAAAAATGGAATGAATACGTTCATCATAATCTATTAAAGCGTATTTTTGGATTTGAACTCCTGTTAACCCCTTTTACAATCTCTCATCTTAAACTTAAAATGAAATTACAGGAAACTGGTTATGTAATGCAAGATAATGATCAACTAGGGGTTTTTTTGACAAATACATTAGTAGGAATTCAGGGATTAGATGCTTTTCTTGATTTGAAAGATAATTTTTCAGGATCATTGAATGGACAAACATCATTCGCAAATAAGATAAAATTTGATTATCCTATACCGATAATTTTGGGGAATCCACCTTATTCAGGTCATTCAGGAACCGAATCCGAATGGATGAATGACCTTTTACATGGAAAAAATGTGGATGAAACACCGCAATTTAACTATTTTGAGGTAGATGGCCAAGCTTTAGATGAAAAAAACCCCAAATGGTTGAATGATGACTATGTGAAATTCATTCGTTTTGCTCAATGGCGTATCGAGAAAACAGGGTATGGTATTGTAGCATTCATTACAAATCATGGTTTTCTGAGTAATCCGACTTTTCGTGGGATGCGCCAGCAATTAATGAAGTCATTTAATGAAATTTATATCCTTGATCTCCATGGAAATATAAGAAGTAAGGAAAAATCGCCTGATGGGGTAAAAGAC
>JAUUVJ010000381.1 GCA_030589605.1 Candidatus Hodarchaeota archaeon
CATAATTCCTTGAAAATCAAGGTAGGTTTGACTTCATAATATATCCCCTTAAGCTTGGAGGGTGGTTCAAATGATTGAAATAGAGTTGTAGGAAACTTACGAGGCATGATATTATCAGTAGCTTGAAGAAAATCAGGTTCGTATAGCTCAGTAAAATATCGAATTTCCGCTTTTATCCTTTCTGGGCTTTTTTCTCGGTAATACAAACTATTAATATGCGATCCACAAAAAATACAATGGGATTTTTGACCCCACCAACACCCTCTGCTAGATTCAAACCATATACGATGAGTTCCTTCTTTGATTTTAATTCCTAGATGTTTAATCTGTGCATAATAATCTGAATAATCTGGATAAGGGAGAGAATCCAAATCTTGAAGAGGAGAACATTCTATTAACTTCTCATTTGGAAGATGACCTGATAATACCTGTTTGCAAAATATATTAAAAACGAATTCTGCATCCCCAGTGAAAATATAATCTATAGAGGGAGAGATTTCATGTATTGCTTGTCCCATTGGGTAATTACACCTCACTCCTCCCATAACAGTAACGATTTCCTCATTTTTTTGTTTCAATAATTTTGCAATTGCTACAGAAGCACATGTTTGCTGAAATAGGGAACCAAATCCGACTATTTTGGGGTTATATTCTAATAGTGTATTACAAATTTCCTTCAGATAATCTTCTATTATCTTCTTTGTTCTAATAAGATCATTATGAGTTATAGTTGTATCAAGCAATAAAACAGAAATTGGTTGATCTTTAAACTGTTCCATGTACAACGCATTCTTTTCAACTACATCATATGCAAAAGAAGAAAAGAGCCATTCGGCATACAGTTTTAAGGGGGAAGTTACACTTATCCTATGGTATAAATCAGGTGTAATTTTTTGAGCTAATACTAAATTTGCGTAGAATATCTCTGATTCGATTTTATCCTGAGTAAGAACACTTTTCAAAGTAGACAACGCAATGGAGGGATATTCGTAATTCCCAAAAGGAGGTTGAACTAAAACGACTGGTTTCATTTTTAACTTCCTCTAACCTATTATAGTGATCAAAAAAATCAAGATTGAAAGGTAGATATATACTCAAAATCAACAAAAAAAAACCTTTTATATTCGTTTTTACTTCAAAATGCTATCCTCAAACAAGTTATGTATTTAAAAAATTATTCATTACTGGTGGATCTAGAATAAATTGAAAGGAGAGATAAAAATATGGCAGTAAAAGATACAAAAGCATTGATAATAAATCCTATAAGCTTCTGTGAAGAAAATGGAATACAAATCTCTGAAGAACAAGCAGACGAAATACAAAAGCAATTGAATTTGATCCAGCCTAATTCAGAAGATCATGCTCTAACTCTTTTGATACTTTTATCATAGATTACAAAGGTTCAAAAAGAGAGATAAAAGTATAGCAGGAAAAGATACGAAAGCAATTGAAAAATTTACACTACATTGCAAATGAACTAGTGTTAAATCTTACAGTTAACTCGGGATAATATGTTAAATACTATTCTCATTTTTCTGATTCTAAAAATTAATAAAGAAACTTAGATCTTTTTTTCTAATTCCTTTTATTAAAAAAAGTTAAGCAGAAACCTTCAAAAATTATATAAGTTGGGAATGTTCATCAAATTAATAAATCTTAGAAGTGAAGGTGATCAATATGGTTGACATTAATGAAGACAATATTCGCAAAACTATCAAAGAAAAAGGAATAGAAGCTATTAAAGCTGATCCAAAAGGTTTTTTTAAAGATTTAGGTGTAGAAATTACTGATCGTCAAGCTGAAGGTATTGCTAAACAAATAGAATTCTTGAGCGCTAATATGGAGGAACAAATCTTTAATCTTGTTATAGTTCTGAAATAGCTATATTAAAAAAATCGTTTGATTCTTTTCTTTCTTTTTCACAATTTCTCATTCACATAAAGTCTACAAAATAGAAAATATTTTGTTTACACGATCAAAAATAATAATCAAAAACTTATGAAGAAGTTAGAAAGTAGAACCTCATCCTACTATCTATAGATCATAATAACCCTTAATCCAGTTTTTTTAGACCAAATATAAGACTATAAATCTGATTATAATTAAAAAAATTATAATGACCCCCTTTAATAAATTCAATCAATAGAAAAAATACAATCAGAAGTTTCCATCTTTTTTCTTTCAATCTGAATCATATTCTGCACCTATAATCACTTATACTATTTTTAGTTTTAGTTAAAAACATAATATTTTAAAAAGATTAATTTAGTTTTTAATATTAAAAAAGGATGTCTAAGAACTGACTGATTCAATAAGAAAGGATCTTATTCGAATAGATCAGCTTGTGATTCAAGGAGAATTTACGAAAGCTCTCAATCTTTTAGCTTTTTATGAAAAAGATCAAAAGAATCTTACTCCTCAGAATCAACTTTCTTGTATGCTGCTCAAAAGTAAAGTTTTATACAATCTTTTTAAATTAGAAGAAGCATTAGCATTAATTAATCAGATTATTACTAAGAGTAAAGTGCTTAAAGAAGATTTGATTTATGTAGATGCTCTTCTCATAAAAGCTGGAATTTCAGCTCAAATGGGGAAACTTGATGATTGTCGTGAGATTATTGATCAAACAACTGATTTTGTTTCACATTCCCCATTAAAAGATACAACAGATTATATTCAAAGAATTGGTCTTATCCACAATTATAAAGGTGGATTTTATTGGTTGAAAGGCGAATTAAATAAAGCTTTACAGAATTATCAGATAGGTCTTGAATTGGGGACAAAATGTAAAGATGAATTTGTTATAGGAGCTTCACTTTCAAACATTGGAGCTATGTACTGGAGAAAGGGAGATCTCAGTAAAGCTCTTAGGTTCCTTGAAGAAAGTTTGGTTCAATTCACAAATATGAAAGCCAAACTTGAAAGCGCAGCGGTATTAGGAAATTTGGGAGAAGTATTCCATCAAAAAGGAGATTTCTACCAAGCACTGGAATATCATCAACATAGCTTAGACATATTCAAGAAGTTAAACAACGTTTGGTATACCTCAAAAGAGCTATTTTATCTAATTTCAGTCAATATAGACTTAGGTTTAAATGGGAAAAAATTTATCGAAAAAGCAGAGGATTACTTACAGGAATTAGAAGAAATCTCTATGAAAGAAAATAGCAGGACAATAAATCAACGATTCAAAGTAGCTAAAGGATCGATATTAAAAACCAGTACACGTACACGGGATAAAGGTAAAGCTGAAACGATATTTCAGGAAATTGTTGATGAAGAAATACTTGATCATGAAGTTTCTATAGTAGCTTTTCTAAATTTATGTGATCTTCATTTTATGGAATTGCGAGTCTCAGGTGATCTAGAAATCCTTTTAGAAGTTCAATCGTTAGTTAATAGACTATTTGAAATCGCAAAAAAACAACCATCGTACTTATTATTATCAAATGCTTTTCTATTAAAGTCAAAACTAGCTCTAATTCAGTTGGATACAAATAAAGCGAAAAATTATCTAAACCAAGCACAGCAAATCTGTGAAGATAAAGGATTAGATAGGCTCGCAATGTTAATTTCCAATGAATATGACGTTTTATTATCACAGTTAACAAAATGGGAGGAATTTATAGATAGAAATGCCCCATTAGAAGAAAGATTAGAATTTACAGAATTTGAGAGAATTGTTGATCAAATGCTCAAGAAAAAAATGAAAGAATTACCCAAAGAAAGCAAAGATGAACCAGTGTCCATACTAATTCTTGAGGAACGAGGTACTACGATTTTCTCAAAACATTTTAGTCTAGATAGCTACACTATGGCTGATGATCAAATTATGGGGGGGTTTTTAACAGCTATTAACACTTTCATGCAAAAGGCCTTCTCCACAACAGGGGATCTTGAACGGATAAAATATAAAGATTATACCTTAATATTAAAAACAAATACACCTTTTACTTTTTGTTATATGTTTAAAGGACAAAGTTATTCTGCTATGAAAAAACTAAATCAATTTATCACTCAAATTAAACAAACAGATTCGATTTGGGCGAGCTTCTTACGGTATGTTCAAACTACAATCCTACCAGCTGAACCAGAAAAGAGAGCTCTTGAGACAATTGCTGAAAAGATATTCACTTAATTTCGAGTATCTTTTTTTTGTTTGATCTCTTCGATTATTTTATCTACTCTCGCATCAATAGATTCTGAGTCTTTCGATGATGAGGCTTCGGTTAATATTTTTTCTATTTCAGTATTAAACGTATTCTTGTCAGTAACATCATCTAATACTGATACATCCCCCCTAATCAGAAATTTCTTGATTTTTTTCATGAGAAAGTGTCGATTTGATCTTGAGTTAATCTTTCTGAGATTTACTATATCATTCGCAACTTTTTGGAATTCCTCTGC
>JAUUVJ010000213.1 GCA_030589605.1 Candidatus Hodarchaeota archaeon
AACTAAATCTTTTCCTGCTGTTTTCGCCCAATTAGCTGTTGAATCAACTAGACGGATTAGTCGAAAGAGTTTTTCTCTTATTTCCGGAGGTAATATTCCTCTTGCTATTTCATTTGCTAATTCATCTTGAATATGATCTGCTGAACGTTCTTGCATACTAATTCGATTATAGAGTTTCTCTGCACGTTTAGTATCAGATCCATTTTCAGATTTCATGTGATCTATTAATTTATTCGTATCTGAAAGTGTATCAAGTACTTTTTCAAGATGTTCATCCATACTTTTTAGAATAATTCGATTACGTCTTTGTTTAAACCAATGTAGTAAGCTACTTTCTTTTTCACTCAAGTTCAAGCACCTTTTTGAGACCGAATTCTGGAGCTGTGAATATTCTTGTACTCTGTGGATCTATTCTAATAAATACTTTTTGTTTTTCATCCAAAGCTGTACGAGAATCAACTATAATTTTATCCTCCGTTGCGAGCTCCACTTCATAACGGATATAACCCCCAGTGAATTGTTCACGAATAATTTTGCCGCTTATGGCATCTAAATGATCTTCGAAAGATATTGCAACATTTTCTGGTCGAAATGCTACTACTATACTCTCATCTGTTTCAAAATCCCCATTTAATATTGTCAATTCTATATATTGCCTATTTCTAAATTCAATTCGATAAACATTCTCTGGGAGTTTTTGTTTAACTCTTCCTTCTAGGAAATTCGCTTCCCCGACGAAGTTCATTGTAAAAAGTGTTTTAGGTTTTTCATATAATTCTCTGGGAGTACCAACTTCAACGATTTTTCCAGCTCTCAAAATGACAATTCTATCTGCAATAGACATCGCTTCTTCTTGATCATGGGTGATATGCATTGCAGTTAACCCTAGTTCCTTTATTAATCGCCGAAGCTCATAACGTAAAGCCACTCTTACTTTATGATCCAAAGCTGAAATAGGTTCATCGAGAATTAATAATTTTTCATCATTTGCTAAGGCTCGTGCAACAGCTGTTTTTTGTTGTGCTCCCCCACTTAGAAACCGAGGTAATAATTGTTTTTCTTCAAGTAAATCAACGAGTTTGAGCATTTTATTGCTGATTTCAGTTTGTTTTTCTTTCGAAATGTCTTTTACGAAAGGGCCATAAGCAACATTTTGTTCAACTGTCATGTGAGGAAATAAGGCAATATTTTGGAATACCATTGCGAATTCTCGATTTTCAATAGGTAAATCATTGACTTTCACATTATCGATAACGATATCACCATCAGTGGGGATAACGATCCCAGTGATACAATTAATTAAAGTTGTTTTTCCACATCCAGAAGGCCCTAATATGAACAAATATTCACCATCTTCGATAGTAAGGTTGACATCTTCTAAAGCTTTGATTCGACCAAATAATTTTGAAACCCCTTTTATTTGTATAGTTGGCATTATGCAGCCTCTATTTTTCTAATTCTTGACCAGGGTTCTTCGAAACACTCCATATCATCAATAGAAACATATAATATAACATTTGTACCTATTTTATATTTCATGAGTTCAGATGATGGTATAGCCACCAATATATCTCTTGAAATACCTTCAACCGTTACTTCTAAGTTCACCCACTTTCCTAGATAATAAGAATGGGATACTACACCATGAAAATAATTATATGAGTCAGTTTCTTTTTCAATTGTATTTTGAGGAGTAATGTGAATTTTATCAGCTTTGATGGCGATCACAACTTCATTTTTGTCATTCTTTTTTGTTTTAGTTGAATTATTTGATCGGATATTTTCGACAGCTAAGACATGGTTTTTTATTTGTACAAAATAAGTACCATTTTTCCTTTCAAGTCGTTTAGCGGCTAATAGATTTGTTTCCCCAAAAAAATATGCAGAAAATAAAGAGGTTGGATAATCATAGATATCTTTAGGAGAGTCGAATTGTATAATTTCACCTTCATTAATAATAATAATTCTATCAGCAATTGATACAGATTCCTCAAAATCATGTGTAACATGTAAAGTAGTCTTATTAAGGTCAGTAACTAATTTTTTAACCTCTGTTCGCAATTTGATTCTTAATCGTGCATCTAAAGCACGTAAGGGTTCATCAAAAAGAAAAATATCAGCATCAGCAGCAATAGCTCTTGCTAATGCAACTCTTTGCTTCATTCCACCTGATAATTCATCAGGAAAAGCATTATATCTTGCACGTAAGTTTACCATATCAAGGATTTCGTCACATAAAGATCTGATCTCATCATACGGTTTTTCTCCCTTCATTTTTGGTGAAAAAATGGTATTTTCCCATACATCCATGTAAGGAAAGAGGGAATAATCTGATGTTTGAGGTAGATATGCTAAATTTCTCTTTTCAGGTGGAAAAGGGTTTAATAAGTTACTATTTTTATAAATTTCCCCAGAAGTTGGTTTTATTAAACCAGCTATTATTTTGAGTAGTGTTGTTTTACCTGCTCCAGTTGGGCCTAAAATTACAACATATTCCCCTTGCTCTATTTGGAGATTCACGTCACGTAATGCCCAAAGCTTACCAAAACGTTTTTCTAAATTTTTTATTTCTAAATAAGCCTCAGTCATAAAATACTCTCCTTAATCAACGTCGTCTTCTCCTTGTAACTTTTGCTCTTAGAACAAAGATTAATAGAGATGAAATTAGAATTAGGATAATAGTGGTAAGAGCTGCGAAAAAATAATTCCCTTGATTTTTAATTAAATCTACAATAAACACAGGTGCGGTGATAGAGTTAGGCGAAACAGCTAATGTAGCACCAGTTTCTCCGATACTACGTGTGAAAGACATTATAGCTCCTGCTATGATTGAAAATTTAACAACAGGAAGTGTAACATTGCGAAAGGTTTGAATTGGTTTAGCTCCAAGACTACGAGCGGCATCTTCGTATGAAGTATCTAGTTCTGAAAGTCCTCCTATTGTGTTTCTTACAATAAAAGGAAAAGTCATACTAATATGAGCCATAACGACAAAAAACAGTTCATTTGCTGGAAAGAAGATTTGAGAAGTCCAAAAAAGTCCAACACTAAATCCTAAAGCGCTTGATGGTACAACATAAGGAATGTCTATTAGAGAGTCCATAATTCGAGAAAATCTATTATTTTTTCTCGCTATAAAAATCGCCATTGGAACTCCAACGGTTACATTTGCTATTGTAGCTACACTAGCCACAAAAACAGAGAAAAGTATACTTTGTCCAAAAATCATCCAATCATTTAAGGTTAAAATATTCACTCCACCTATTCCTTGGAATACATAAATTATGAGGAAAAATGAAGGAATTATCACAAATATAACTAAAAATCCAAAAGATAAAATAGATCTAGCCTTCGGAGCAGCTCCATCACTGATTTTCCACTCAAAATACGGAATTACTTTTCGAAATGGTACTTTAGCACGCTTTGCAAAGAGTTTTGCTAGAAATACTAGGATTATTGCCACAAAAATCATCAAAGCACTCATGAAAGCCATACTAGGAATTAACGTCTCTGGATCTGGAGGCAACAACGAGGCTAGATCGTTATTAAGAAGATCTTCATAAGGAACTCCTTCAATTTTCCAATCTTGGTATGCATGTTTCCATTCACCAATTACAGTCGTGCCAGTTTGTTTTAAACTTCCAATTGTTGCTAGTAAAGTCATAACTCCTCCTGTATCACTTAAACTTTTAGCAAGACTTAGAATCATTGCTGTAGCAACTCCTGAACGGAATAAAGGAAGAGAAACTGTTCTTGCTGCTGTGAATTTACTCGCTCCGCATGTTTTTGCAGCAATTTCTAGAGTAACATCAATTTCTTCTAATATAGCAGCTAAAGATCTAACTACATAAGGAAAAGTGGTTGTAAAATGGAATAATACTAAAATAGGAAGTGCATCTTGAATGAAATTTAAAGCAAATATTGGTTTTTCTGCTATTCCAGGTGTTACACCCCAAAAGAGAGCTACAGAAAAACCTAGGCCAGCAGTTGGAACTGCTAATGGTAGTTCAATTATACTATTGAGTATCGATTTAAAACGAAATTCCCTTCTTACTAATATCCAAGCAATTGGCAATCCAAATATTAAATCTATAATTGTAATTATCACTGATACCGTAACTGAATAAGAAAGAGCTTCAAAAATTTGTAAACGATATACTTCATTTGCAATAATCTCAGTTTGAATCGTAGAAAATTCTTTAATGACATAAAATAGAACAAAAATTGTTGGAAACAGTATTAAGCTCAGAAAAAAAAGTATAATTAAACCATACCATAAAATATTCACAGTAGGGTTTGAAAAAAAAACGATAAGCCGTGTTTCGTATTTCTTTAGTTTTTCCTTGTATGAACTGGGAATCATTGCTATTCAGTTATCCATTCTCAGTTGGACTACTATAAAAGTGGTTATTATTGGGAAGAATGTCTGATGAGTATAAAAATCGTAGTTACCTTGATGAATTGTGTTTATTCGTCATTTCTATTGCGAATTTCTCTACTTTTTAAAGACTCTGCCTAGCTATGAAGACATTAAGATAAATAAAAAAAAGAAAAGGATCATATTCTACTGTTCAGGTTTTTAAATTATAAACTATAAATCCTAACAATCCAGTCATTTAAATGTAGAGATGATATTTTTGAAGGAAATTCAAATTACTTTGCCTAGTGATCGTAAAACACTTATGGATGAGTTTATTAAAGAATTTTCGCTTATTGCAACAAGCTATGATTTTGGAGAAGCTTTTCGATATGAATTAACTATTGATAATTATCAAACTAATATGTTGGAGTAGAAGTATTAGAATTAGTTCGAGTTCGAACCGAATTGAATTTTCGTCAAGACCATCTAGTCATAAACAGGGGAACTAAGCAATGATTTAAGATTTCTTAAATTCTTTGGTGGGTACTCATTTAATCGAATCCATTGCTCATATTCCGTTCCACAATATTGGCAAGAGTAATGAATTACATAACGCCTGTATATTTCCCCATCTTTAGTTCTCAACTGTCGTTCTGACTCTTCCCAAACTATTTCATAATCTAAAGGTTCTTCATAATTTTTACACTTATGATCTTTACATAATATTGATGTCATAGCGAAAATTCTGTGAAAAAGAAAGGTGTAATATTTCTCATTGTGTTCATTAGATATTTTACTAATATCTGAAAAAACTGTGTTAATCAGGTCTAATGTGTTTTGTGAATATAATGCTCCGTCATCTGTATAATCAGTTGCGTTCTCAATTTCTGGGATGTCATAACGACCTGCGAAACGGTTAAAAACGGTAACAAAATCGTAAAAGGACTTATCACCAATTCTCTCTCCAATTCTCTGTATGATAGCATTCGAAAATAATCTCGGTCCATAAATAATCCTTTTCGATGTTTTGTCAAAAATAACATAACCCGCTTTGTTACCTTTATATCCAAAACATAAAAATAACAAGGCTCTAATCTCCCCTAATATATAAAACTTATTTATCTGTGTGGGAACTTGTTTGCGGAGTTCTCCTATTGCATCTAGAGATAAGAATGATTCATCTTTTAGTAATTGAAGTTGAGTTAATTCCATAAGGATAAACAACCTCAATTGATATAATGAAAATATGGTTTATAAACCCCTATAAAACGGAAAATACGACTCAATTAAAAGGTTATAGTACGGTTCACTATTTTCTTTCGCAATATAACAAAAATAAGAATTGATAACAGTGTAAATGAATAAATCCATCCCGGTGTTTCTAATGATTTTATTTCCTCTATTGTATCACGAGGAATATAGATTGTTCTATAGGATACTAGTCCAGACTCACTTACAGCTTCTACTTTGATATATAGACCTTCAACAGTATCAACTTTTTCATTTGATTCTAGTTCATGGAAAATATAACTGATATTTGTCGAAAAATAATTATCTTGAATGTTCTGTTGAAATAAATACCATTCTGATTCATTGCTATTGGAATAATATATTGAATAACTAACATCATATCCAAGTGAGTCTACAGATTTACTCCATTCAAAACTATACATCGGTGTAGAATAATATTTTGCTTCAGTATCAGGAACAGTAATCCATGGGCTAGACAATGTGTGTTCAATATTTTGAATGACAAATAGATGATTTAATTCTGTGAAAGAATCATTTAATCCAGCCCATGCTATTAAATATATTGAGTTAAGATACCAAGAGTTAAACGATGTTGTATCCCATATATATTCTGTTTCTGTAGTTGTTGTCAAAAGTGTAGTGTTAGAAATCTGTATTAAACCACTGTCGTCCTTATAGTGCATAACATAATACAAAATATAGGAAACTTCATAATTACGTGTGCTTATTGCGGGATCCCAATTGATTTTGTAATTACCAGAAACGATTTCGTCTTGTTGAGGACTTAATATTTTGGGGGAAGACAATGTGATTGTGTTATTTATACTAAATTCATTAGAAATTGATTCTTGATAAAGATTATCGGTTGTTATTTCCTCATAACTATGTGAGATCACTTTAATCATATATCCATTCTTGTCTGGATTAAGATTTGAGTCAAATATAAGACTGGAATCACTAATGTCTGTTGCAAGAGTTGACCATGTTTCACCTCGATTATTTGATATGAGAACTGTATATGATACAGGATTGCTCCAAGTATCTATTGATTCAGTCCAATCGATAGAGACACTTTCCCAGACAATATTATTTATCCCTATTGTATCTATCATAAATCCTGTGAGCTCTCGAGGATAATTAATTATATTTATTGTCACTTCGTACTCAGATGATATATTTTCTGCACTTGTGGCAATCACTTTAACTGCATAACTACCATTTAATAAACCACATGATTTCCAATTAATAAATTCCAGATCATAGTCTGTAGTTAGGTTAAATATCAATTGTCCGTTATTATAATCTATACAAACTGAATAAGTTACATTCGTTCCATATGGGACAATCGATTCCTGCCAATTTATATCAATAATTCCAGAGTTTGTCTCGTCTGGTTGTAAAGAAGTAATAATTGGAATTGAGGGTTGATGATTTAATATTTCAATAAATCCATTTGAAATTATTGTAGTATTTAGACC